>CAMNNS010000001.1 GCA_946545765.1 uncultured Bacteroidales bacterium
TCCATTGTCTATTTTCCTTTTTAACGCCACTATAGAATCGTGTAAGCGTAATTGTAGAATGGTATATCCTTTTTTTCCTGTCTCTTTCTCCATCTCAATTAAATTATCTATGTTATAAGGATTTAGCACAATTGGTTTTTCACATATAACATCACATCCAAGACGCAACCCATAGCGGATAAACGCATCGTGAGTGTAATTTGGCGTACAAATAGATAAATAATCAATACGATTGCTTCCGCGTTGCTGTTTTGAACAAAATCTGTCAAATTGCTCGTTTTCTGTAAAAAAAGAAGCGTCTGGAAATGAGCTGTCTAAACGACCAACAGAATCAAATTTATCGTACGCCACCAAAAGATTATTTCCTGTATCTTTTATCGCTTTTATATGACGTGGTGCTATGTATCCAGCAACACCAACTAATGCAAAATTTTTTGACATATATAATTTATTTAGCCCTTAAAAGTAAGCAATATTTTTATTCAATAGTACAAAACATTAATCTAAACAGAGTTAATGAATTTATTACTAATCTTATATTGATGATGGTTTTATAATATGAGACCAACAAGAGCGGATAAAAGATAATATAATGTTCTCGGGATAACACATTTTGTGCTTCCACAAGTTCCCCTTCCACCTTCGATATTTGTAAATAATACGAGGGAGTAATTTTTTGGGGAACTTCTCTTGATATTTTGTTGTCATAATATCGTTAAAGACTTTATTTTTGAGTTTAGGGGAGCTAATTATATCCGGAAAAATCTCTTTTGAGAAGTTTAAATACTCTACACAAATTGAGTTTAAACAGGATAAAAAATCTATCATCTTATATTGTTTTGCTATCTCGATAAGCCAATTCCAATCAATACTTTTAGTGTTAGATTTAACATAAAAACCCCAATCTAACACTTGCCTCAAATTTATCCCACTTGCAGCAAAATGAACCAAAGAGTGTCTTAAAATAAAGAGTGTTCCTAAATTTGGAGATGGTATATAAACTCTTGATCCTTCTATATCTATGACATTACTATCATCTTTCCCTAATTCTTTGAAAATTTTTTCTAAGCAAGCATTAGAACGATGAGAATATACATTCACAAAATCATAATGATTTTCAACCACTTGCTCTTTAAAGAAAAATACCGTATGATGGTGGTGCCCTTTATCAATTGATATACCTAATTCTCTTTTTATAGCTTGATCAGATTCTTTATGTTTACCAAAGTTCCAAATATCTATATCTCCATAAGGACGATGCTCTGGTTTTGGCCAGTAATAACCACAAGCATAACCTTTAAGTAGCATCATTTTAATGTTATGAGAGTTATAAAAATTTGCCAATTCAGAAACTGCTTGCAGATATTGTTTATACCTCCATTCAAATGATTTTAAAGTGGTTGCTATTATTTTCCACTGCAACTCTTTATTCATCGCTCTATTATTTGTAGCAAGACCGCTCTCTACCAATACACTATAACCATCAAGCAGTATTGCTAATAACCCATGCCACTTAGCAAAATGAATGATTTTAGACCAATCTATATTATCAGGAATAGGTTCTTCTGTTTTGATTGTTGAATTGCCTACCCCTAAGCGTATAAGAGATAAAAAGAGTTTATTCATATAAATTTTCTTAGAAAGAATTAATCTAATATTTCTACAAATTTAAGATTATAAGCCAAAAGCAACAAGAATTACAAAATAATATTGGTGCCTTTAATAGAGATAAAGACACCAATACTAATACATTACTTATTCACGTTTTTATTTTCTAAAAATAATCCAAAATATCTTTGATAATAAAGACCTTTTCTTCCCTTCATACTCATCTTTGCCATAACCGTAACCATAGCCATAGCCATAACCGTAACCATAACCATAGCCATAACCGCTATAACCATAATAACCATAGCCATAACCCTTCTTAGAAAACTTGATTGAATTCAAAATTATGCACATATTTTTAAGGGCATCTGTTTTATATAGTTTATCCACCTCAACCACTTGTCTTCTATCCATCTGACCTGCTCTAATAATAAATATTGTTAAATCACACACCTTGTTTACAATATTGGCATCCGCTACAACACCCACTGGCACATTATCTAAGAAAATATAGTCATAACTATTTTTTAATGTTGCAATCAAATTTTTTAGTTTATCAGTCATTAACAACTCTGTAGGATTAGGAGGTATAGGACCCGCAAAGATTATATCCAATGAGCTTCCCCATATTCCTTTATGAATAATCTGCTCTACATTATCTACTTTTCCACTTAGATAAGTCGTTAATCCAATTGGATTAATTACCTTTTCTTGCTCTTCTGAAGCATTTACAAACTTTTCAATAGTTGCTTTACGAATATCGGTGTCTATCAAAATAACTTTCTTCCCTGCTTGTGCAAAAGAAACCGCCAAGTTGGTAGATACAAAGGTTTTACCACTACCCGGGTTAAACGATGTAAACATTACAACTTTTTTATCTGAGTTATTGTTGGTATTCATAAAGTCCATATTTGTCCTCACAACTCTAAACGCCTCGGATAATGAATCTCTGCCATCAACTCTAACAACAATTTGTCTTCCAGATATTCTCTCTTTTTTAGGGACTTCTCCGAGGAAAGGAGCACGAGTAATCGCCTCTATATCAAACCTATTACGAACAAATACATCTAATAGATTGAGCATCCATAAAATCAAACCAGGGATCAATAACCCTATAATGAGAGCAAATAAAAAGATTTGCCTCTTTCTTGGAGACGTAGGATTTAAAGGACCTGTTGCCTCATCTATAACACGCAAAGAACTCTCTGTGGCAGCACTTGCCAAAGCATTTTCTTCTCTTTTGTTAAGCAAATACAAGTAGAGCTCTTCTTTAATTTTTTGTTGACGCTCAGCGCCTAACAAAACCTCTTGCACCTTTGGAATACTTGATAATAAACCTTGTGTTGCACCAGTTTTAGCCTTTACATTCACTTTCTGGCGAGACAAGGTAGAAATAGAGTTATCCAAAGCGACTAAGATTGCACTTTTAATAGAGGACAACTCTTCCTTTAAGGTACTTACCGTTGGGTTACTCTCTCCCGCAACTGTTAGCATTTTATCTCTCTCTAACTTCTTTGCATTGTAATTTGCAATTTGGGATTCAATTGGACCTGGTAACCCAATATTAGAAGGTATTAGTTTGTCTGAATTTGCGTTATTGTTCAAGAATTCTTTTACATATTGAGCCATACTTAGTTGGTTCTCCAAGTCTAACTCTCTTGCACTATAAGAGGATCTCTCTTGTATCAGACCTTGAATTTGAAGATTAGCATTTGAGTATCCTCTTGAACTTCTCACATCTGCAATCTCTGCATCTACATCACCTAAGTCTTTTCCTAAAATAAGTAATCTTTCAGTTATAAATTTTTCTGTTGCTTCAGCAACTTTGTTTTTAGATTGTATCGCATCTTCTTTGTAAGCCCAAATCAATGTATTCAAAATATCTTCTGCTCTCTGACGCGATGGGTCTGAGATAACCAAAGAAATCACTGTTGCTTGCTTATCTACAATGCTTGCTTTTAAGCGATTCTTATAATTTAGTACCGCTCTCTTAAAAGAGTATTTTTTTACTGTTATTGTTTTTCCTATATATCTTTCAAATGATTCTGTTGGAGTTATTGAAATGGATCCAAAAAATGTATTAACTGTATCATTAAGAGGTACAGTAATTCTTTGAGATGGAAATTCAGTAAAAAGAAAATCGTATAATTCAACTTCATTTGAATTTTTAATAAACGCTTTAAACAGTATAAAAAACTCTGAATCTTGACTTACAAAATCTACTCTTAAAGGGGAGTCTAAATAGAGAGTATTCTCTCTCAATCCTTCTCTATAAGTATATTCCTTTGTTAACTCCAAGGAGCTAACAACCATTGACATCAAATTGGTAGATTTAAAAACATAAAGTTCATTATTCACATCAGAGTTTATCATACCAAATCCGCCAATCTCTTGGAACAAAGAGGCTTGACTCATTCCTCCTCCCTTTCTGGCACTCTTTATCAAAACTGTCGCTCCACTTGTATATCCCTTTGGAGTGCTCATTATAAACAAAGAAGCCAATACAAAGCAAAACAAAACACTCAAGAAAAACCACAATCTACTACCCCAAAAAAGATTCCATATATCTCTATAATAAAGAACCCTTTCTTTTGTTTCTTCTTGTATCAACTGTTCGGATTTCTTAACTTCTTCCATATCTCAAAACATTTATTTATTCAAATTCACAAGTATTCCTAATGAGGAGATTAAAATTGATGCTAATGATAACCAAACGCCTGCTGTATTATTTTGGTTTATATTTGTCTGTTGAGCCCTTCTTTTGTTAGGTTTAACATAAACCATATCATTCTGCTGAAGATAAAATGCTGAAGACTTAACAAAATCAGAGTCTAACAAATTAAAGTAGTGATACTCCCTCTCCCCTTCTGTTGTCTCCCTTATCACAAGAACACTATCTCTTCTCCCATAAATTGTTAAATCGCCTGCCATCGCGATTGCATCCAAAACTGATACTCTGTCATTATCAATCCCATATCTGTTTGGACGAACAACCTCTCCCAATACAAAGATTTGGAAATTTCTTAACTGAACTATTACAACTGCATCTTTTAGATGATCTCCTTCCCTCAATAGGTCTGCTATTTTGTTCTCTACTTCAGATCTTGTTAAACCTGCAACTTGCAATTTCCCAAGTACAGGGAAACTGATATATCCTTCGCTATCCACCACATACAAAGGATATGGTGCCCCCTGAGCCCAATAAGTTGCACCTGTTTTCAAGTTATAAGGGGATGCTGCATCTTCCTCTTTACTACTTACAGTAATGAATAATTTGTCGTTAGGTCTAATCTTTACATCTGAATAGTTAGATATTATCTCTTTACTATTATCAACAATATCTTGTAAATAAACAATTTTCTTTGTCGATTTACAACCCACTAAAAAAAACATCCCTATCAAAAAGAGAGAAAACATCTTCATAAAACGCATTGTTGTGCTATCAATTCTTTGCATATCTTATATTTATATTTGTTTCTTTTAACCCACAAATTTAATGATTTTATTCGTAAAGGCAAATCAAAAAAACACTTATTTTATTAGAGAAATCCGAATTATCACAATCTGCCATCAATTTGGTCGAAATCTAAAAATCCTTTTACATCAAAAACAACCCCTTGTTTAGATAAAAGAGTTTTGATTTTTAGGCTCTTAAATTCTTTATGGGCCACTGCAAGTATTACGGCATCAAATTTTTGGGAAGGTATTTTGTTTTCTATTTTTACACCATATTCTTGTTTTGACATCTTTATATCTGCCCAAGGATCATAGATATATGGTTCTACCCCGTAATTTTTAAGGGAGTTTATTATATCAAAAACTTTTGTGTTTCTTACATCAGGACAATTCTCTTTAAAAGTAAATCCCAATACTAATATCTTGCTTTTTAGAATCTCTATCTTATTTTTCAACATCAACTTAATAACTCTATTAGCGACATATTCTCCCATACTATCATTTACTCTTCTCCCCGCCAATATTATCTCGGGATTATATCCTTTTCTCTGAGCACTTTGTGCAAGATAGTATGGATCTACCCCTATACAATGCCCGCCTACTAATCCCGGACGGAAATGGAGAAAGTTCCACTTTGTACCTGCTGCTTCTAAAACATCGTGAGTATCAATCTCCATCTTCTCAAAAATTTTTGAAAGTTCGTTTACAAAGGCAATATTTATATCTCTTTGAGAATTTTCTATAACTTTAGCTGCTTCAGCCACTTTAATTGTTGGAGCTTTATGCGTTCCTGCTAAAATTACACTTGAATAGACTTTATCTATTAGTGTTGCAGCTTTAGGTGTACTCCCCGATGTAATCTTTTTTATTTTTTCGATAGTATGAAGTTTATCTCCTGGGTTTATCCTCTCGGGAGAATATCCGGCAAAAAAATCTTTATTAAACTTTAAACCGCTAACTCTCTCCACTACAGGGATACACTCTTCTTCTGTTACTCCGGGATAAACAGTTGATTCATACACTACTATATCATTTTTAGAGATAACTTTTCCTACTATTTCACTCGCATTATAAAGTGGAGTGAGATTCGGCTTTTTGTCCTTATCTACAGGGGTAGGTACTGCAACTATATAAAAATTACAATCTTTTATCTCATTGATGTCGGATGTACATATTAGACCTTTTTTATTTATAGCCTCTTTTAATAGCTTGTCATCTACTTCTAAGGTGGAATCATGCCCTTTTTCCAGCTCCCTTACCCTTTTAACATCTTTATCAAACCCTATAGTTTGATATTTTGTAGAAAACAATCTTGCAAGTGGGAGACCTACATATCCGAGTCCTATTACTGCTATTTTAATTCTTGTGTTCATTAAATAATCTTACTATTTTATAAGTTTTCTCTATACCATTTACACGCCTCTATAAGTCCTTCTTTTATAGAATATTTTGGTGTATAAGATAAAAGGTTTTTTGCCTTTTCTATATTTGCTAAAGAGTGTGGTATATCTCCCTCTCTAATTGGACCATAAATTGGTACCACATCTCCTATCGCTGAGTCATAACCTGATAAAATTTGTTTTATGAGTTCAAATAAATTACCAATCGTAGTATTCTCTCCACAAGCTACATTATAAATCTGATTTACAGCCTCTTTGTTTGTTGTGGTCATACTTAGCATATTCATTTGAATAACATTATCTATATATGTAAAATCTCTGCTAAAACTTCCATCTCCATTTATTACAGGAGACTCATGATTCAATAACTTTTTAACAAACAAAGGTATAACCGCCGCATATGCCCCATTGGGATCTTGCCTTCTCCCAAAAACATTAAAATATCTCAAACCTATATACTCTAAGCCATAAATTTTAGAAAAGACATCAGCATAAAGTTCGTTTACATATTTTGTTACTGCATAAGGAGATAGGGGCTTCCCTATTCTTTCTTCTACTTTTGGAAGTTCTTTGCTATCTCCATAAGTTGAACTGCTTGCCGCAAAAATAAATCGTTTAACCCCCGCATTTTTAGAAGCTTCGAGCATATTTACAAATCCCGACACATTAACTTCATTAGTAGTTATTGGGGCTTTTATACTTCTTGGCACACTGCCTAATGCCGCCTCATGCAACACATAATCAACCCCTTCTACAGCCTTATTACAATCTTCTATATTTCTAATATCCCCTTCTATTAACTGAAAACTATCTGTGTACTTGCTTATTAAGGAAGAAATATTCTCGATATGCCCGGTTGAAAAATTATCTAAGCAAACAACATTATTCCCCTCATTGAGAAGATGTTCACATAAATTTGAGCCTATAAAACCTGCTCCCCCCGTAACTAAAATTTTCATCTAAAATGAAACAATATTATAGTGCATTAAAATTTTCAATTTTGTCTAACTGCTCATATACAGAATTCTTGCTTTTAAATTCTGGTACTATCTCTTTCATCAATTTAACGGTTTCTACGAGATTTATAGATTTTGCCAATTCTAAAAGCTTCTCAATTTTTTCTTCCACCACATTAAATTCATACTCTTTAACCTTGGCAACAAAGATTTTTTTATTACTTGTTGGTATTGTATTTTCCTTTGTATAAAGCAATTCCTCGTATAGTTTCTCTCCCGGTCTCAATCCTGTATATACAATTTTTATATCCTTTTCTGGTTCATACCCCGCAAGCCTTATCATTTTTTCTGCTAATTCTGTGATTTTTACAGGCTTACCCATATCAAAGACAAATATTTCATATCCTTGTCCTAAAGTAGAAGCCTCAAGAACAAGCCTACATGCCTCAGGAATTGACATAAAATATCTGACAATATCTTTGTGGGTAACAGTTACAGGTCCCCCTTTTGCTATTTGCTCTTTAAATCTTGGTATAACAGAACCATTTGAACCTAAGACATTTCCAAATCTTGTCGTGATAAACTTTGTCTTCCCTTTTATATCCCCTTTCATAACTGCTACACTAAGCGATTGAGTATAAATCTCTGCTATTCTTTTGCTCGCCCCCATTACATTTGTTGGGTTTACCGCTTTGTCTGTAGAGACCATAATCATTTTTTCGGCGTCATATTTTATCGCCATGTTTGCAACATTTTTTGTCCCATAAACATTAACCCGAACTGCTTCTGTTGGATTAAGTTCCATCATTGGTACATGTTTATATGCTGCTGCATGAAAAATAATCTGTGGTTTAAATTTAATGAAAGCACTCTCTAACCTCTCTATGCTTCTGACATCGCACATATAAAAAGAAAACTTTTGAGAAAACTCAGAGGCTAAATTTTCTATCTCTTTTTCAGAGAGACCTTCTTTGTGTTGCAACTGTAATCTATAATCTTTTACTATCTGCTCAAACTCTAAAGTTAAATTGTGCATAGGTGTTTCTGCACAGTCTAACATTACTAATCGCGATATGTCAAACTTACTAATCAACCTACTCAACTCGCTCCCTATACTCCCTGCAGCCCCTGTAATTAAAACTCTTTTTCCTTTTAAAAATTCTTCTATCTTACTCATATCAACCCCAAGTTCCTCTCTCCCCAATAAATCTTCTATCTTTATCTCTCTCATAGATATTTTACCTTCAGGCATACCTGAAAGTTCACTCACATTTGGAAATACAAAAATTTTTAAGCCAAGGTTTATTGCTAAATCTACAAGATTATCTTTTTGTTCTGTAACCTGAACCTCACTTGGGAATACTATTGCGTTGATATTATATTTCTTAACAATATGTACAAAGTATTCTTTTTTAGATATATAGAATATTTTTTTCCCGACAAGGATTTGTTTTTTTATAGAGTCCGACATCTTGATAAAACCACAGACATTATACTTTCCTCTCCTATATGAGTCTAAGTATTGCTGAACAACAATGCTTCTGTTTTCTATCTCATACACCAGAACATTTCTCCTCTCTCTCTCCTGTTTCGTTAAAGAGTAATTGTATATATAAACGATAAAAACCCTTGCGAACGACAGTACAGACATTAGTAAACAGGCACACAAAAATTCTATTGTGATAATTCGTGTAATATTTAAGTTTATTCTCTTCTCAATAACGGTTAAGAAAAAGATTATAAAAATTGCTTCTAATAATGTTTTAATTATCGAAGCAACGCTTAATCTCCAAATTTCTGAAGAGGTTGTATGTCTTAATAACCCCCTATATATTCCTGTTGAGAGGAAAGTAATTATACTCGCTGATAGGGATAATATCAAAATTTTAGATAAAATCTCATAATGAGGAATTCCACCCCTCAAAAAACCAACTATAACATAGGTGAAAAAAGTGATTAAGCTTGCAACTATTACATCAAAAGCAAAAATATACCACCTATTAACATATTGGGAGTTGACTATTTTTTTAGACATCCATTGCAATGCCCTTTGCAATAAGGGATACTTAATATCTTGTTGTTTTGCCACTTTGCTAATATTTTTAATAATGCCGCAATTTACTAAAAATTCCATTCTGTAGATACTAAACCCCTTATGTTTATTGCTATAAACTTATTTTTTACTTTTTTTTGAATATAACTGCAACATCTTTCTAACAATATGCATCTATAAAATGTAGGTTTAGGTTTTAGTATTTAAGGCAGTCTCCTTTTTTTCTCGGGGGCTGCTTTTGTATTTGTTTTTTATAAAAAATTCTTCTTCCTTTGCACAAAACTTAAAACCTTATGGCAAATAATTATGTTTTAGTATCTGGAGCATCGGGATTCATTGGTTCTCATACTGTTGTAGAACTTTTAGAGGCTGGATTTAATGTTGTTGGTGTTGATAATTTTTATAATTCTGATAAAGATGTTATAGATGGTATCAGAAAAATTATGGAACTCTCAAATAGCAAAACTAAAGGAGAGTTCTACTTTGAAGAGATAGACTGTGCCAATTATGACTCATTTAAAACCGTTTTTACAAAATATAAAGGAATTGTAGGCTCTATCCATTTTGCTGCATATAAGGCTGTTAGCGAAAGTTTGGAAAAACCCTTAGAATATTATAGAAACAATCTTTTTTCTCTTATAAATCTTGTAGATTTAACTACTGCTTTTTGTGAAAAGCAAAATGTTGTATTTTCGTCATCTTGCACAGTTTATGGAGAACCTGCGTTAAAAGATCTACCAATAAAAGAGTCTCATCCTCTGCAAAAATCTTTAACACCTTACGGCAAGACAAAACAGATGTGCGAAGATATTATCAAGGATTGTGCTAATGCTTATAAGAACTTTAATTCCTGTGCATTAAGGTATTTTAATCCTATAGGAGCACACCCAACCTCCCTTATAGGAGAATTGCCAAAAGGGGTTCCTCAAAATTTAGTTCCTTATATCACCCAAACTGCAGCTGGGATTAGAGAGTGCTTAACTATTTATGGTAAAGACTATAACACTCCCGATGGGACATGTATAAGAGATTATATTTGGGTTGTAGATCTTGCAAAAGCTCATGTTGCCGCACTTAAAAAAATGTTAGATAATACTTCTTTTAATTGGAATGCTTATAATATTGGTACAGGCACAGGAGTTTCTGTTTTAGAGCTTGTTAACTGCTTTATTAAAACCACCGGAGTTGATTTAAAATATAAATTTGGAGAGAGAAGAAGCGGTGATGTTGAACAAGTTTGGGCAGATGCAACCAAAGCAAAAAGAGAATTAGGATGGGAAGCCAATACACCTTTAGAAGATATTATTAAGTCTGCCTGGGAGTGGCAGAAGAGACTCTAACAACATCTGGTAGAGCAACCTTGACAATGGATACTCTCTCCCCTAAGACGGCGTTCTACAAGTCCTATTAGTCTCTCCTTGAGTTCTTTTTTCTCTATCTTTTCTAATACTGCTCCAGCAAATGCTTGTTGTTGAAGTAGTTTTGCCTCATACAAAGATATACCTCTTGAACGCATATAGAACAATTCTTCGTCACCAATTGTCCCTATTGTTGCCCCATGAGAACATTTAACATCATCTGCATATATAATAAGATGAGGATTAGAGGTTGCCTTTGCTCTATCGGAGATTAACAAATTATTGTTCGCTTGGTAAGCTTCAGTTTTTTGAGCTTGCGGCGAAACAACAATCTTCCCATTAAAGTTTGTTTTAGAATTTCCGTCTAAAATCCCTTTGAATAATTGCCTGCTTATACCCCCTCCAACTTTATGTAACACATTAACATTCGTATTGATAACTTGTTCTCTATCTGATAAATAAAGCCCTCCCAAATCGCACTCTGCTTGCTCCTCTAATAAAACCGAATTGATTGTATTTGTTATATGTCCTCCATGAAGGGTTATAATATTCAGTTTTAAACTCCCGCCATATTTTATCTCAATATCTATATCAACATTATGAACACTCACCCCATTTTCGTTTTGCATAATTATTAGTTCTAATCCGCACTCTTTTTCCACCACAATATTTATCTTCCCTTTTGTAGAAAATCTCTCGTCACCCAAAGTGTGTGAGCATAATACTATTGTACTCTTTTCTTCTTTAAGAGCATTAGCCTTTATCTCGATACAATACTCTTCTCCTCTCCTCAAAACGGCATTTTCTCTCACATTTATAATTTGCAAAAAATTATTCTCTTTTGTCTCTATAGTGATACTCTTTTTTTCTGAGACCATTTGTACCCCTCTAATATCCTCTTTCCCCGACATTAAGACTCCGTTCAAAATATACGCTTTTTGTGCATTCTCAAGGGGAACACTGCAAGAAAAAATCTCTTTATCTATATCTATAATTTTTAGTTTATCCATTAGTACAATTTGTTTATCTTTTTAAACAAGCCCCTCTATCTTTATTCAAATTCATCATACCCTTTTTGCTCAATTTCTAAAGCTAACTCTTTTCCTGCTGTTTTAACTATTTTTCCTTTATATAAAATATGAACAATATCGGGAACTATATAATCTAAAAGTCTTTGATAATGAGTAATTACAACAAAGGCATTGTCTTTTGTTTTTAATCTATTTACCCCGTTTGCAACTATCCTGAGGGCATCTACATCTAATCCACTATCTGTCTCATCTAAAATAGCAAGTGAAGGATTTAGCATTGCCATTTGAAATATTTCATTTCTTTTTTTCTCCCCTCCAGAAAATCCTACATTTACCCCTCGCGAAGAAAAAGATGGATCCATTTGAACTATTGCCATTTTCTCTCGCATCATTTTTAAATACTCTGCTGCACTTAAAGCCTCTAAACCTCTTTGCTTACGATGCTCATTTACTGCAGTTTTCATAAAGTTTACATTTGTTACCCCCGGTATCTCTACAGGATATTGAAATCCTAAAAAAACACCTGCCCAACTCCTCTCCTCTGGACTCATTTCCAATAAATTGTATGTAGTACCTTTTTGATCTGTAAACTGAATACTTCCTTGGGTTACAATATAATTCTCGTTCCCTGCTAAAACAGCAGACAATGTACTTTTACCACTTCCATTTCTCCCCATAATAGCGTGAACCTCGCCTTGTTTAATGGTAAGATTTATCCCTTTAAGTATTTCTTTATCACCTATTTTGGCGTGAAGATCTTTTATCTCTAATAAATTTTTCATTTTGCTTATGTAATCTAATTATTGTTTTTTAAGCTACTTTATTCTGCTCTTTTTTCATTTGGGCTCTCCACATTAATAAGCCACCTATCGCCAGAACTATATATGCAGCATATACTATTGTCATCAATCTTAATCCTGCTAACGCACAAAGTGTTATATTGGAGGTATTTGCTATTAGCCATGCACCCCAGCAATCTATCTTCTTTTGAGCAGATAAGTATTGTGCCATTAGCACCATCCCAACCACAAACGCATCTAAAAAAGGTAGTGTTGCCCTTGAAAAGATAGATGGTGCCCAAACATCTATTCTGCTCAACACATATCCCCATAAAAACATAAATATTAAAACCGCCCCTAAAACAATTGCCCTTTGTCCGTTATTATATTGTGTTATTTTGAGTTGCTTTTTAGCATTCTCTTCTTCTTTCTTTGGATGAGTCCATCTGTAATGACCAAATAGGTTGATAGCTAAAGATATTGGCTGTAGCAACATACTTGAGTACATATTTTTTTGTAAAAACATAACAAACAATAAAATGTTATAAAAATAGCCCACCCAAAAGTTTGCTACTTTTCCTTTTACCGCTAAAAAAACACAAAGCAAACCTGTAATAGTACTCATTATCTCTAATGCACTAACCCCTTCTCCCATAAAAGTAAAGACAACATTATCTAAACTAAAAAAATCTACAACATTACTTAAAGTAGAATTGTTTAAAAGATCACTTAACACAAAAAATATATTCATTTTATTATATCTTATTTACTTATACCCATTTTGATTTTTATCCGATACTCCCTTCTAAGGTTACTTGTAAAAGTTTTTGGGCTTCTACAGCAAACTCCATAGGAAGCTTATTTAATACATCTCTTGCATATCCATTAACTATCAGTCCAACAGCATCTTCTGCTTTTATTCCTCTCTGTCTGCAATAAAACAATTGCTCTTCACTTATCTTACTTGTTGTCGCTTCATGTTCTACAATTGCTGTTGAATTTGCATTATCTATAAAAGGGAAAGTGTGAGCACCGCATTTACTCCCAAGTAATAAACTATCACATTGTGAATGATTACGAGCCCCCGAAGCTCCCGGGGATATACGAACTAAACCCCTATAACTATTCTCGCTAAATCCTGCAGATATACCTTTACTTACAATCCTGCTTTTTGTATTTTTCCCAAGATGGATCATCTTTGTCCCTGTATCTGCTTGTTGGTAATTGTTTGTTACAGCAACACTATAAAACTCACTCAAAGAATTATCCCCCTTTAAGATTGTGGATGGATATTTCCAAGTTATAGAACTGCCCGTCTCTACCTGTGCCCAGAATAGTTTTGAATTTGTTCCTTTACATATTCCCCTCTTTGTTACCAAATTATAAATTCCCCCTTTTCCCTCTTTATCTCCCGGATACCAATTTTGTACTGTAGAATATTTTACTTCTGCATCTTGTAAAACAACTATCTCTACAACCGCTGCATGAAGTTGGGCTGTGTCTCTTTTAGGTGCTGTACAGCCCTCTAAATAACTAACATAAGAACCTTCGTCTGCCACTATTAGAGTCCTCTCAAATTGCCCTGTCCCCTCAGCATTTATCCTAAAATAACTACTTAACTCCATTGGGCATCGGGTATGTTTTGGAATATAACAGAATGAGCCATCGGAGAATACGGCAGAATTTAAGGCGGCAAAATAATTATCGCTTATCGGGACAACACTTGCAAGATACTTCTTTACCAAATCGGGATAATCTTTAACTGCCTCAGAGAAAGAACAAAAAATTATCCCCTTTTCTGCCAAAGTCTCTCTAAAAGTAGTTCTCACAGAGACAGAATCAAAGACTGCATCTACTGCTACTCCGCCAAGTACATTTCTTTCTTTCAAAGGAATTCCTAATTTCTCAAAAGTTGCCTCTAATTCTGGATCTAACTCTTTTTTCTCTTGTGAAGAATTATTATCCTTTGGAGCAGCGTAATATATTATATCTTGATAATCTATTTTTGGCATTTTGATATGCGCCCATGAAGGCTCTTTCATCTCTTGCCATTTTTTGAAGGCTTTTAATCTAAATTCTAACATCCACTCCGGCTCTTCCTTCTTTTTTGATATTAGGCGTATTATATCTTCATTTAACCCTTTTGGTATAAACTCCTGCTCAACATTTGTCACAAACCCTTCTTTATACTCCTGTTGGGTAAATTCATTTATAATCTTTTTCTCCTGATTCATAATGTATATTGTTCTATTCTATAAGAGTTTTACCAACCTTGAGCTGTGATTGTTATTTGGTTTCCCTCTGGGGTAATAAGAAAACAATTATCCTCTCCACTTTGGTTTATATCTTTTACACTCTCGTCTTTTTCAAGAGAGTACAAATGCCCTATGATTTCTAAATCTTTTAACTCTTTTATTATTTTATCGTGATTCTCTAAAGGTAAAACATATAATAACCTATAATCTTCTCCACCATTAACAACGGCTGTAATAATGTCTATACCAAGTTCTTCGCACATCTCTCTTGTTTGCGAGGCGATCGGGATTTTTTCTATAAATATTTTTGCTCCCATACCACTCTCTTTTGCTATCTGTTTTACAGCATCTCCAAGCCCTCTTGTAATTAATCTCCCATCGAGAGGAAAGATACTTGTCTCCTCAAATTTGCTCACTGTGTCGGAATCTATGTTTGGTGTTAAATATCTCTCTATAATGTATTTATATTTACTTAAATCTGGTTGTTTATACTCTTTTGATGCGTTAAAAGCAACTTTTTCTCTCTCAAGCACATGCAATCCCATATATCCTGCACCTAAATTTCCTGTTACACACAACAACGCCCCACTTTTTATCTTTTCTTTTTTTATTTGTTTTTTGTATCCCGATGAGTTACAAGAAATTATAAGTCCTGTCAAAGATGTTGTCAAATCTAATGAAATAGACTCTATTTTATGCTCTTTTGCCGCTGCTATTACTCCATCCCATAACGATTGTAAATGTTGATAACTAAATTTTGCAGAAAGAGCAATATTAAAATTTAGCCCTTTTGGATTACAATTTTTTGCGTATAACCCCCCTACGGCACTAACAACAATTTTATACCCCAAATATTTTAACGGAGTATATGTTAAATCAAAATCTATTCCTTCTAAAAAAAGCCTACTTGATATTGTATATTCTTCACCTTGTTGTTCTTTTATTGTTGGGCTGTCAGAATTTTTAAACCCAGTGTTTTCAAATAATTTATCTAATAGAGCAATTCTCCCTATCTCTTTTATCTCTGTTCTTTTATTCTCTTTCTTTTTTTCCATAAACTATCTTATTATGATATGTTTCTGTTTATCTTAAACTCTGCCTTTAACCCCAATAAAGACAAAGAAGATAAGAAATCCTGACTAATCTCTATTTTATATTTTGTTTTATATGAAGCAGCTAAACCCTTTTCTTCATCTACAACATTTATACTAACAATAGTATTTCCAACCACTATCTCCCCATCATATTCATTATTAGATTTTAATTCCCTTTTTATTTTAGAACTCTTACTTCCTTCCAACAGATGAATAAACTCTTTATTAAACTCTTTATTTATCTTCTTATAAGGTATTGTTATTATAATCTCCTCAAGGCTTTTCTCTTTAATATTAGACAATAATGATATATTGTGGATTTTTAATTCTAAATTTCCTAACCCCTCGGCCTGCTTTCTAAGTTTAATTATCGCATTTATACATAAAGATTTCTCCTCTTCTATGTATTTCATATATTTTTCATACTCTACACTAAAGAGTGTAAATTGTAACTGCGAATCAAAATCTTCAAATGTAAAATTAACAAATCTTTTCCCGGATTTTTGAGAAACTTTCTCTGTTACAGATGTTATCATCCCTGTCAAATATATATTTTTGTTTATTATCTTGGATGCTTGCTCTATTACTTCTCCTTTTTCATCAAATGGTTTAACCGATTCTAATACCTTTTTTATTTGTGATAGCGAGAGTGTTCTGAATGCAGAAACTTCAAACTTATAAATATCCAATGGATGAGCCGAAAGATAAATTCCAACCAATTCTCTCTCTTTTTTTAGAAACTCTATTTTCTTATACTCTTTTGGGAGTGGAGGCAATGGTGGAGTCTGAACTTTAAAACCTTCATCATTGTCGCCAAATAGAGATTCTATCGCCGAAGATTGATTTGTTATTTTCTTCCCAAAATCTAATAATTTATCTAAGAAAATTTTCCCATCGGAATCCATTATAAAATATTGATCTCTCCTGATCTCTGGGAAAGACTCGTCAAAAGCCCCTGAATAGATTAGAGCCTCTAATGTCTTTCTATTTAAGTTGCCCTTACTCCCACATCTCTTAATAAAATCAAATATGTCTTTATATGGAGCACCATTCATAATATCTTCTGCAACTGCGGTACCTACCCCTTTAATTGCCGCTAAGCCGAAACGTATTGCCTCCCTCTTCTTTCCCTTGGAATCTTCTACATCTACAACTGTAAAGTTCATTCCACTTTCATTAACATCTGGCGATAATACATTTATATTCTTATTTTTACAATCGTCCATTAAGACTGTTATCTTTTTTATATCACCTAAGTTTTTGGTTAAGTTGGCTGCCATAAATTCGGCGGGATAGTGAGCTTTTAAGTAGGCAGTTTGATAACCTATCCAAGCATAACAAGTTGCATGAGATTTATTAAATGCATACTCTGCGAATTTTTCCCAATCTGCCCAAATCTTTTTAAGAACCATTACATTGTGTCCTTTTGCTTCTCCTCTTTCCAAGAACTTTTTCTCTAATTTGTTCATCTCCTCTATCACCTTCTTCCCCATTGCTTTACGAAGAATGTCTGCCTCACCTTTTGTAAAATCGGCAAGTTTTTGGCTTAAAAGCATCACCTGTTCTTGATATACAGTTATACCGTATGTATCTTCTAAAACCTCCTCCATTTGAGGGGTGTCATACACTATCGGTTGTCTCCCGTTTTTCCTTGCAACAAAATCTGGAATATATTGCATTGGACCAGGACGGAAAAGTGCATTCATGGCAATCAAATCTTCAAACCTATTTGGTTTTAACTCCTTAAGCCATTTTTGCATACCGGGACTTTCAAATTGAAATGTAGCAATTGTATCTCCTCTACTAAATAATTCAAATGTCTTTTTATCGTCTAACGATATTTTATTAACATTTACATCCTTCCCTGTATGTTTTTTAATATTGTTTTGCGCCTCTTTAAGAATTGATAATGTTGCTAAACCTAAAAAATCCATCTTTAGCATTCCTACTCCCTCTATATAATGCCCATCATACTGAGAAACCCAGATGTAATCTTTTGTGTTTTTATCTCTAACCATACTTATCGGGATAAAATTGGTTAGATTTTCTCTCCCGATAATTACTGCACAAGCATGAACCCCTGTGTTTCTGACTGTTCCTTCCAATTTTCTTGCATATTCTAAAGTCTCTTTGATAAGTGGATCTTTAGAATCCTCGTATGCAGCTTTAAATTCAGGAACATATTTTAAACAATTTTCAAAATTAGGAGATAACGACTCTTCTTTCTCAACCTCTTTTCCGCTATCATCTTTTGTTTTTTTCTTAATAGTAAATTTTTTATCTGGAACTATATTCGCCAAATTGTTAGCAGTTTGCAGAGGCACGTTTTCTATTCTTGCTACATTTTTGATTGCACTTTTTGTGGCCATTGTTCCAAATGTAACAACATGAGAAACATGGTCTTTACCATATTTATTCTCTACATATTCATAAACTTCTGCTCTTCTTTCCTCCTCAAAATCAATATCAATATCGGGCATACTTATCCTATCGGGATTGAGAAAACGCTCAAATAGAAGATTATATTTAATAGGATCTACATTTGTTATTTTTAAACAATATGCAACAACACTACCTGCCGCCGAACCTCTACCAGGACCAACCCAGATTCCTCTGTCGCGAGAAGCTTGGATAAAATCTTGAACTATTAAAAAATAGTCGGGAAAACCCATCTTTTTTATCGTAGAAAGTTCAAAATCTATTCTCTCTTTTAACTCTTCAGTTATTTGAGAATATCTTCTCTTTGCCCCCTCATAAACAATGTGTTTGAGATACTCATTAGAATCTTCAAATCCTTCTGGTAAAGGGAAGATTGGAAGAATTGGGTTGCGTTTTAAAGAATATCTCTCAATTTTTGCGGCAACTTCTAAAGTGTTATCTAAAATTTCGGGATGGGTGATATTTATTTGCAACATCTCGTCATAACTCTTCATATACTCTTCTTGAGTATATCTCATCCTTTTCTGATCGTCTATCAAAGAATTTGTAACAAGGCATATCAACCTGTCGTGAGTAGGTCCATCTTCTTTATTTACAAAGTGACAATCGTTTGTTGCAACACATTTTATCCCTAACCTTTCCGATAATTCAAAAAGAACCTTGTTCACTTTTTGTTGACAATCAAACACTTCTGTACTCAACCCCGGAACTTGTGTCCTATGATTTTGTATCTCAAAATAGTAATCTTCTCCAAATACTTTCTTATACCAAATAGCTGTGTTCTCTGCACTTACAAGGTCTCCTTTTAAGATGAATTTAGGAATCTCTCCCGCTAAACAGGCACTACAACAAATTAAATCTTCGTGGTATCTCTCTAATATCTCTCTATCTACTTTAGGATGATAGTATAAGCCCTCGGTATATCCTATAGAACAGATTTTTACCAAGTTTTTATATCCGTTTAAATTCTTTGCCAAAAGAATCAAGTGGTTTGCCCCTTGGTCTTCTTTTCCCCTTTTTGTAAATCTGCCTTCGGGATTGACATATACTTCACACCCGACTATTGGCTTTAATTCCCTCTTTTTTAACTCTCCACTCTCTAAAGCTACTTTTAATTTTTGTTGTTTATAGTTTTCTATTTCTCCTTTTTTTTGAGCCTTAACTTCTGGAGTGTCATCTTCTTTTACCTGCAACTCTTCGGGAAGTTCTATTGCTTCTAAATATCTCTTTTTATCTTTTTCAAAATATGCACTCTCAACAGATTCTACTTTATTTATAAACTCAACTGCACCATACATATTTCCGTGATCTGTAAGGGCTAAGGCGGGCATATTATTCTCTATCGCCTTAGTTGCATAATCTTTAATTTTTCCAAGACCATCTAATACAGAATATTCTGAATGAATATGTAAATGGACAAAAGGTTTACTCATATATCGTTCGTTGATTTAAAATGTTATCAAATTCTCACCTGTCATACTCTCTGGTTTATCTATCCCCATCATATTTAAAATTGTAGGGGCAATATCACACAGCCTACCATCTTTCACCTTTTTAGCATCTTTATCTATCACTAAAAATTGCACAGGATTTAATGAGTGCTGAGTATTCGGAGTTCCATCTTCATTCACTGCATAATCTGCATTCCCATGATCTGCTGTAATAAGGACAGAATAGCCACACTCCTTTGCACAATCAACAATTTTTTTAACAAGAGTATCTACACACTCAACCGCCTTTTTAATTGCCTCATATACACCAGTATGCCCTACCATATCCCCATTAGCAAAATTAAGAATAATCATATCTTCTTTTCTCTCCTTTAATACCTCAATTAGTTTTTCAGTAACCTCAGGAGCACTCATCTGTGGCTGTAAATCATAAGTTGCAACTTTTGGAGAGGCAACTAAAATTCTATCTTCATTAACAAATGGTTCTTCTCTTCCACCATTAAAAAAGAATGTTACATGGGCATATTTTTCTGTCTCAGCGATACGTAACTGTCTTTTGCCGGCTTTCGCAACCACCTCTCCTAAAGTGTCTTGCACATGCTCTTTGTTAAATAAAATATGTAGTCCTTTAAATTCATCATCATAAGGGGTAAGGGTACAATAGTATAGAGATAACTTTTTCATTTCAAACTCGGTCATGTCAACCTGTGTTAATACTGTTGTTATCTCCCTCGCTCTGTCGTTTCTAAAATTATAAAATATTACAGCATCACCATCTTTTATTGTTGCACAAATTTTCCCCTCTTTTACAATAGAAATTGGTTTAATAAACTCATCGGTAACACCTTCTTTATAAGAAGATTCAATTGCCTCCACAGCACTCTCAAATTTTTTCCCTTGCCCATTAACAAGGAGTTCGTATGCCTCTTTTATCCTGTCCCATCTTTTATCTCTATCCATAGCATAAAATCTACCGCAAATTGTAGCAATCTCCCCCACAGATGATTTTGTTTTTTCTTCTATCTGTTTTATAAACTCTACACCGCTGTGGGGATCTGTATCTCTACCATCCATAAAACAGTGAATATAAACATCTTCTAATTGACAATCTTTTGCAGTATCTAAAAAAGCAAAAAGGTGATCTAAACTACTATGCACCCCCCCAGAAGAGGCAAGTCCCATTAAGTGTAGCGGATGTTTTTTACCATCAACCTTTCCCTCCGCATAATCAAAAACGCCTTTCACTTCTTTGTTTTCCAAAAGTTTGCCCTCTGCACAAACTTTGTTGATCTTTACTAAATCTTGATAAACAATTCTACCCGCCCCAATATTTAAATGTCCAACCTCACTATTGCCCATTTGCCCATTTGGTAGTCCAACATCTTCTCCACAAGTTAGTAGTTTACTATGTAAATACTCTCTTCTTAAACTATCTATATTAGGTTGACCAGCAGAATAAATTGCATTGGAAGCATCTTTTCTTCCTATCCCCCAGCCATCCAAAATCATCAATAATACTCTCTTATTCATTTTTCTATTTTTTTTTCTTACTTACTATTCCTACTTTCTCCCCTTTTTAGTACCCTTTTTTTGTAAAGCTTTTTTGTTTGTAGCAGAATCTTTTAGACTATTTGTTATCCTTATAGAATCTTCTCCTTGTTCTTCTGCTAAAAGTTCAAAATCTATTGTTTTTTGCTCTAAATTAACTCGGGAAACTCTAATTTTTACTCTATCTCCAAGAGAAAAAACTCTTCCCGATGTTTGCCCCACTATCCTCATATTCTCCTCATCATAGCGGAAGTAGTCATCTTGCATCTCTCTCAAAGGAACCATCCCTTCTATCTTGGTTGGCTCTGCTTGAACATAAATTCCCCACTCTGTTACACCACTAATTACCCCTTCAAAAATTTCTCCTATTCTCTCTTTCATATATTCCGCCATCTTGTACTTGATTGAGGCTCTTTCCGCCTCTGTTGCAAGTTGTTCCCTCTGCGATGAATGTTCACAATACTCCTCAAAAGCCTGTTTATCTGCACTTTTACCCCCTTCTAAATAACGGGCAAGTAGGCGGTGAACCATCGTATCGGGATAACGCCTTATTGGAGAGGTAAAATGGGTATAATACTTAAAACCAAGCCCATAGTGTCCTATATTATCTGTAGAATACTCTGCCCTCGCCATACACCTTAAAGCAAGAAGTTGAATTGTGTCACACTCTGGTGTATCTTTTACACTATCCATTAATTTATTTAGGGCTTTAGCAAGTTGTTTAGCATTTGCTGTCTGTTCCATTTTGTAGCCAAAATGATGAATAAAACCCCTTAACTCACCTATTTTCTCCATATTCGGCTCATCGTGAACGCGATATACAAAGGTAGGAGGATTTTTTCTCACACTTTTTGTTACAAATGTTGCCACCTCTTTATTAGCAAGAAGCATCAATTCCTCTATTAGCCAATTTGCACTTTTTGTAATCTTTTCTACTACACTCAGTGGTTTTCCTTTGTCATCTACAAGAATTTTCATCTCGGGCCTTTCAAAAGAGATACTTCCTGCAGCAAATCTCTTTTTTCTCATTATAGAAGCCAATTTGTGTAATATTAAAAGACTATCTACAACTTCTTGATTAGGAGTATCTTTTGTTAAACCTGTAACATCTGGGGCACCGAGACTATTTGGGTGCGGATGAGTTGTTAATATTGGCAAATAAGATTTTACATCACCATTAGAATCTATAAGTTGTTGTGCCTCCTCATATGCAAATCTAAAAGAAGAACAAATAACTGTACGACCAAACCAGCTCTTTAAAACTTTTGCTTTTGAATCTATCTCAAAAACAGCAGAAAAACAAAGTTTATCTTCATTAGGGCGGAGTGAGCACAGATTATTTGATAATGCCTCAGGAAGCATAGGTATTGTTCTATCAACCAAATAAACAGAAGTGGCACGAGAATATGCCTCTTTATCTAAAATTGTCCCTGGCTTAACATAATAAGACACATCGGCGATATGTACCCCAATCTCATAATTTCCATTATCTAAGAGTTTTACACTAACTGCGTCGTCAAAATCTTTTGCATCTGCGGGGTCTATTGTAAATGTGGTTGTACCTCTAAAATCTCTCCTGCCCTCTAAATCTTTTTGGGTTATTTTTGTTGGCAACTTATTTGCAAAATCTTCAACCTCTTTTGGAAATTTATATGGTAATCCATACTCTGCCAAGATAGCGTGCATTTCTGTATCGTTCTCCCCTGGTTTTCCTATAATATCTGTTACAATTCCTATAGGGGTAAGGGAACCTTTTGGAAAATCTTTAACTAAAACTGAGACTTTAAGCCCTTGATATTCAGGTCTTATTTTTATACCATCTGGAGTAGAAGGATTAAAAGGAACCTCCACATCGTATGGCATATTTTTATTCTCTATAATAACATAACATTGTTTTTTTGTAATAGACAAAAGTCCAACATAAGGGCGAGGATTTCTCTCAATAATTTTTACAACTTCTCCCTCGGCACTCTTTGTATTTAATTTAGAAGTTCTCCCTTTCTCCTTTATTTTTGTAATAGCTACTTTAACCTTGTCATTATTAAGTGCTCCTCGCAATTTGCCTTGTGGAATGAAAATATCTCCTTCTATTAAAGTCCCAATCTCTGTTTTATCGAGATTGCCTACTTGTACAAAACCAAATCCACCTGCCGCCATATTCATAACACCCTCAACATATTGCAAGACTTTTTTCTTTGCAATACCTCTCCTTTCATCCACAGATTTTGCGTTTCTGTAGTGATTCCCTTCTTTTTTAAAGGTCATTTTTTTGCCTCTGTTTCTTCTTCTCATTTTATTAAAACAAAAATATAATACCAATGCCCACAAATTTAGTAAATAAAACATGGGAGTAAACCATAAGTTATCAACAATCCCGATAAATTCTAAATACAAATCTATTCAAACTCTAAACTATAATCTACTCCTATTGCTTAATAGCAATCTTTTTGTTACCCAAGTCAAAGAAGATTTTTTAAATTTGTACGCTATGAGTGCTAAAAAGTTGCTGTTTATAGTTAATCCTATTTCAGGAGGGAGAGACAAGCGAGAGATTTTGAATGCTATCTCTAAGAGTTTTGACCCCTCTCCACATTCCTACGATATTGTAAATTCTGAATACTCTGGGCACTCAAATCTTCTTGCTTGTGAAGCAGTAAATAAAGGATATGACGGAGTTATTGCTATTGGTGGGGATGGAACGGTAAACGAAGTTGCTGCTGCTTTAATTCAAAAGAAAACAGCTTTAGGAATAATTCCTTGTGGGAGTGGCAATGGTCTGGCTCGCCATCTTAATATCCCTATAAATTATATTGGTGCGATAGACATTATAAAAAAAGGAATTGTAGAGAGTTTTGATTATGGGTTAATAAATAATCAACCCTTTTTTACCACTTGTGGGGTTGGATTTGATGCAGAGGTAAGTCAAACATTTGCCAATTCAGATAATAGATTTTTTCATAGCAAACGGGGCATTATAAGTTATTTAGAGAATATTATCAGAAGCGGTATTAACTATCAGCCAAAGACTTACACAATAGAAACTGAATCGGGAGAAAAAAGATATAAAGCTCTATTAGTTGCTTGTGCAAATGCTTCTCAATATGGCAACAATGCCTATATTGCCCCTCAAGCCTCTATGAAGGATGGTTTCTTAGATGTGATAATTATAGAACCTTTTAGCTTCATTGATGCCCCCCATATTGCAATTCAACTTTTTACTAAAACTTTAAATTCTAATAATCATATAAAGACTTTCCGCACTAAAAAAGTAACAATTTATAGAGAAGAAGATGGGGCTGCTCATCGAGATGGGGAACCTTTTATAACAGGAAAACAAATTGATATTCAAATAGTTGAAAAGGGGATAAATATTATCGTTTCACCATCTACTACACCCCAAGTTTAGCCTGTACAACATTTATAATATAGTCCCCTAATTTTTCTAATTCGTCAATCAAATCTATATAAGTGATTCCTGCAGAATAAGAATAACTATGACTATTTACATCTTCTATATTTTTCTCTTTTAATTTTGCCCTTAAATCGTTGATTTGTTCCTCTAAAATCTCTGTTTTTTCTATCCCTTTTTCCTCTCCCGATACAACTTTTCTCATCTGTTCTATAGCTTCATTTACAACGTTGTACATTAAACCTATGTTTTCATATATCTGAGGAGTAAAAGTATCACCTCTGTCGTTTCCTTTCTTTAGTATTCGTGCTACATTATAACAAGAGTCTCCGATACTCTCTATCTCACTTATTTCTCTCATCATATACCTTATCTCCAATTTTGTAGAGTCGCTTAAATGGGTTTTGCTCACTTGCTCTAAAAACTCAGCTATTTCACACTCCATATTATCTGCAATGCCCTCATATTTTTCAATCCTAACATAATGCTCTTCTCTCTCTTTTGGGCTCTTTGCAGTTAGCATACTATTTAACATGCCATACATTCTATGAGTTCTCTCGATAAAATGATCTATCTCTTTTTGTGCCTCTAAGACAGATATTTCCGGAGTTTTCATCACACCCCCGCGAATATATTTTAATTTGAATTCTTCCTCCTCTTTATTCTCTTTTGCTTTTATTATTTTACAACAAATCTTTTCTAACTGAGGAATAAATCCAAGAAGAAGAATAGTATTTGTTACATTAAAACATGTATGGAACATTGCCAATACTATTGGAAGTTTTTTCTCTTGCCCCCCAATAATTGTGTCATAACCTACAAGATTGCTAACAAAATTTACAAAAGGGTAAAATATAGCAAGAACCCAAATAACCCCAAAAATATTAAACAGCAAATGTGCTAATGCTGCTCTACGAGCTTGAGCGTTAGCCCCGAGAGCCGCAAGATTTGCTGTTAATGTTGTTCCGATATTCTCGCCCATTACCAACGCTATACCAAGATATATTGGTAAAACACCTGTAGAGCAAAGTAATATAGTTATTGCCATTACGGCGGCAGAAGATTGTACTA
The DNA here is from genome assembly GCA_946545765.1 of uncultured Bacteroidales bacterium. Classification (GTDB taxonomy): domain Bacteria; phylum Bacteroidota; class Bacteroidia; order Bacteroidales; family UBA932; genus Egerieousia. The sequence continues at coordinate 25,909 of CAMNNS010000001.1, forward strand.
TACAAGTTATTACAGTTCCTATTAAAACAAATGTCAAAATTGTCAAATAACTATTTACATCAAAAGATGAGAAGAAGGAGACAACATTTTCATTATTAGCTAAGTCCATCTCTTTTCCCGATGAACTTAATAAAACTAAAGAGAAAAATAAGAAAGCAATACCAAATAAGAAATCTCCAAAATATCTATGCCTGCTACTATATATAAAAACAATACCTATCAGAAAAGCGGGGAAGACCACCATTGTTAAATCTACACTATACCCCAAAGACATTATCCAAGCTGTGAGGGTAGTACCAATATTTGCCCCCATTATTACACTTATCGCTTGAGCTAAAGTTAACAACCCTGCATTAACAAAAGAGACAGTCATAACTGTTGTCGCAGAAGAAGATTGTACTGCACAAGTAACAACAGTACCGGTTAACATTCCTGTTAATCTATTGGTTGTCATAGCACTTAAAATTCTTCTAAGTTGTGAGCCCGCCATTTTTTGCAATGCTTCGCTCATAACTTTCATACCATAGATAAGTAATCCAAGTGCCCCAAGGAGTTTAATAGATATTACTAAATAATTTGGTGTTTCTGGCATATTGTTTTTATATAAAAATGGAGCCAATTTTCACAATTAGCTCCATTCGTTTTATTATCTTTATCTCTTCTTATTGCTCTCTGTAGCAGAAATTTTCTTTTTATTCACATCGTACATTAACGGTGCCGCTATGAATATAGATGAATACGTTCCCACCAATACTCCAACTGCTAAAGAGACTGCAAACCCTCTAATTGTATCACCTCCAAACATAGCAATTGCTAACAACACAACTAATGTAGTACCAGAAGTATTTATTGTTCTTGCAAGGGTACTATTTAAAGCCCCGTTTATATTCTCTTTAAGGGTTCTTTTAGGATACAATTTATTATACTCCCTGATTCGGTCAAAAATTACCACTGTATCATTGATAGAATACCCTATTATCGTAAGAACTGCAGCTATAAAAGTTTGATCTACATCTAAGGAGAATGGTAATATTCCTGTAAATAAAGAGTAGAATCCCATAACTATAATTGAGTCGTGAGCTAATGCTGCCAGACCGCCAGCACCCCAAGACCAATTTTTAAAACGTGCCGCTATATAAAGGAATATAATAATTAGTGCAAATACAACAGCATAAGTCCCCTTTCTTTTCATATCATTTGCAATGGTAGGGCCCACCTTATCTGAGCTAATAATACCATTAGGGTTATCTACTGTTGTTGTAAATTCCTCAAATGTTTGTGGCACAACAAACAAACCCTTTAAAGCATTATAAAGCATTTGTTCTATCTCTTGATCTACCTCTTGAGATTGATCTTTAATTTTGTATTTAGTGGTTATTTTCATTTGGCTACCACTACCAAACTGCTTTACTTCAACATTTTCTTTGAATTCTGCTGTCGCAAGATTTCTAACCTCTTCTGCTGTAACCATTTTGTCAAATCTTACAACATAGGTACGACCCCCTGTAAAATCAACTCCATAAGAGAATCCTTTTGTAAACATTGAGGCTAAGAATATTCCAACAAAAATTGCTGCTATCACATAAGTAATTTTTCTCTTTCCAAGAAAATCTATTTTAGTATTCTTTAAGAAATTACGAGTTAATTTGCTGTCAAATGTAATACTCTTTCCTCTATCCATTCTCCCTTCAAAATAAAGCCTTGTTATAAAGATAGAAGTAATAAGTGAGGTAATAATACCTAATACTAAGGTTGTTGCAAATCCTTTAATAGGGCCTGTTCCAAATATTAAAAGAACTAAACCCACCAAGATGGTAGTTATGTTTCCGTCTAATATTGCAGAATATGCATTATTGTAACCATCTTTAACAGCTAATCTTAATTGTTTTCCCGCCTTTAATTCCTCTTTAATACGCTCGTATATAATGACATTTGAGTCAACCGCCATTCCCAATGTTAGCACCAAACCGGCAATACCTGGCAATGTTAAAACTGCCCCTATAGAGAGCAGACCTCCTAACAAGAAGAGAACATTACAAATCAAGGCAATGTTGGCTGCAACACCTGCTCCTCTATAGAAGAACAACATATATATGAGAACTAAAACAAATGCCAAAACAAACGAAATTAATCCAGCATTTATAGATTCCTTACCAAGTGTAGGACCAACCACTTGCTCTTGAATAATTGTTGCTGGAGCAGGTAACTTTCCTGAGTTTAAGACATTTGCAAGGTCGGTTGCTTCATCTATAGAGAAGTTACCTGTAATCTCAGATCTTCCCCCTGTGATTTCAGAGTTAACATTAGGATATGAATAAACCATATCATCTAAAACTACAGCAATACATTTTCCAATATTATCAGCTGTTAATCTTGCCCATGTTTTTGCCCCCTCAGAATTCATTGCCATTGTAACACTTGGAGAACCACCCTGCTCTCTGTATGATACGCTGGCATCAGTAATAACAGAGCCGTCTATAGGGGCTTTGCCATCCCGAGTAGGTTTTCTAATTGCAATAAGATCAAAGATTGTCCCATTTGGGTCTAATTCAGAAGGTTTGATTGTCCACATAGGAACAAAATCTGCTGGGAACAAGTTTTTAATTTGAGGTATCTCAAAATAAGAATTTATTACAGATGTATCTTTATAGTGTGCTCTACCTATACAAGCACCCGAAGCTAATCCGTTTTGGAAAACATTTGGATATAAAACTGCAAAGAGTGGATTTTGTTTTGCAAACTCTAATTCGTTAGTAGATAATGAATCTTGAGAAACTTTTAAACTCTCTGCTAAAAGTTCTGCGTCGGTTTTTTCTACTTTAGAAGTATCTGCATCTAATACCGCAACTTCTGTTTGAGAATCTGCTGTTCTCTCTATCTCAGCCAAATAATCTCTCAAAGCAACATTAGCACTTTGTAGATAACCATATATCTCTGAATTATCGTATGTTGTCCAGAACTCTAAAGAAGCTGTTCCTTGAAGAAGTTTTCTAACACGCTCTGGCTCCTTTACACCAGGAAGTTCAACTAAAATTCTTCCCGAGTTTCCTAATTTTTGAATATTAGGAGAAGCTACGCCAAAACGGTCGATACGGCTTCTTAATACATTAAACGAATTGTTTATAGCACTTGTTGCCTCTTCTCTAATTATTTTTATAACCTCTGAATTGGATGTCTCTGGACGCACTTTGTTACCCATTACAAAGTTGCTAAATACTGTTGCCAATCTCTGATTTGGAGCCACTTCGTCCCAAGCCTCTTCAAATTTATCTATGAAGTCTGCTCTACTATCAACTTCTCTCTCAGAAGCAAGAGCCATTGCTTTCTGGAATTGAGGATTTTGACTATTATTAGACAACGCGTTAACAAGGTCTTTTAGCTGAACTTGTAACATCACGTTCATACCACCTTTAAGGTCAAGACCTAATTTTATCTCCTTCTCTTTAACATCTTTATAAGTAAATCCTAAAAAGACACTCTCAGAAGTGATTGAATCTAAATAATATCTGCTTTTAATTTTTTGTATAGAGTCTAAATAGAATGCCTGATCTAATTGAGAAATCTTTTGAAATTCAGGAGAATTTTTCTCTGACTCTATGGCTGCGGCTGCAAATGCCTCTGCCTTTTTCTCTTGGTTTCTTGTAGCCCATGTAAATGATAATTGGTATAAACAAACCAACGCTATCAAGATTGCCAAAACTTTAATGGTCCCTTTACTTTGCATTTTTCTTCTAATTTTAAAATTGGGTACAAATGTACAATTTTTTCAGAAAAAATAAACTATTTCCTACCTTTGTTTCAGCTATTTGAGTTGGCAAAATTTAATATAAGTTATAAAACAACCTACAGAACAGAGAAATGGCAAACAATATGAGAATAAAAAATAGATTAGAAATCACTTTTCTTATCCTTATCGCGATAATAATAACTACCATAAAAACATTTGGTAATCCTACTCTTTTTGAAAAAAACAGAACTCAAGATACTCTCCTTACAGAGATAGCCAATTTAAAAAGAATCGGAGATTCGTTGTTAATGAATTATGAGTTCACAAGGGCAAGGCTTATTTTTGAAACAATACAAAAGAGGGACGACAAAGCAGATATTGAGCAAAAACTCATAAACTGTAAAGAGGGCGAAAAACTTATTAAAATGGGAACAACCCCTCAACTTCTCACAAAGAAAAGATTGAACAGAAAGGATTTTTTTCTATACTACCCACAAATTTCTTTATATGGAGATTTTTATAAAGTGGGCAACGATACCCTTTTTGTCCCTAAAGAGAGTAATGAAATTTATTTTAGTATAAAAAGTGTTCGGGGCGACACCGATATATATTACATACAAAGAAAAGATTCTACTTGGTCAGAGGCTAAAGTGTTGAATAATAATGTGGTAACTCAAAACGGAAATGAACTGTATCCAATACTTTCTCCCGATAAGAAAAGTCTCTACTTTTCTTCTAATGGGCATAATGGGCTTGGGGGTTACGACCTTTTTGTTAGTCATTGGGACGAAGATATTAACGATTGGGGGATTGCTCAAAATTTAGGTTTACCATACTCTTCCCCTTCTAATGATTTATTTTTCTATATAACAAAGGACAATAAATATGCAGTATTTAGTTCTGACAGAGATTTTTATAATAGGAGAAATATCCAAAATGGAAATAACTTAACCACTTATGTATTAGAAAATAAAGAACAAACAGAGCATCAAAGACTAACTTCTCAACAAGCAAGAGAGTTGGCACAATTAAGATTTACCTTAACAGGAGAGCAATTAGATTCATTAACTAAAGCATATATAGATAATGCACTTTTTGGTTTATCAGAAGAAAATTTCAATTATTCACAAGATAGTGTTCGTCAAGAGATTACACAAAGATATATTGCAATCAACCAAGAGGTTAGAATGCTTAAAAAAGGGAATCAAGAAGGTATAGATCAAACGACTGAAAGAATTAAGGAATTACAAAAAGAGATTAAAAAAATAGAAGATGATTTTTTGAATGACAATGAATTTTTTACCTCACAATATACAACACGAGCTCAAAAGGATAAAAAAGAATCTACAACTAAATCAAATAGTTTCTCTATAGAAGATTTATTAAACAATAAAGCAGAGGTTAAAATGCCCCAATCCCAATATTTCAAAGATTTGCAAGTTAATAGAGACCTCTCGTTTTGTATAACTAAAGATATTCTCTTGGCATCCAAAGAAGATATGCCTAACGGATTGGTATATCAGATAAGATTTCTCTCCTCTAATATGAAAAGCAGTAAAAATAGTTTTAAAGGATTAAGCCCTGTGTTTGAAAGAGAATCAGGAGGGAGATTCTACTATAATGTTGGTGTTTTCTTTAAATACGAAGAGGCTTTGGAGGCGTTAGAAAAAGTAAAAGAGGTAGGTTTCACTACGGCACAAATTGTGGCTTATGAAAACGATAAACTTATAACATTGGCAGTAGCAAAAAGGAAAGAGAAAAATAACTAATACACAACACCTCTACCTACTAAAATCTGTTATTACATCTCAAGCAAAAACTTCACAAGTACAAACTTGTCATTATCAAAATCATTTCTCACATAAGCATAATAGTAATTATCATTCCCCACTGACCACTAAATGAGGTCATAGATGCATCTAAATACAACGAATCTAAGGTTATCTCTCTTAGTTGTGATAACAAAGTTTCTATTCGTTTTCTCTTTATTCTGAAAACAGATTTTGTCTCTTTGTGTTCAAGTTGATTATCCCAGTATGGAAATTCCAATTAACCACGATGTCACTCATTTGAGGTTTCCTTTTTTATGTAGAAAATTATCTTTTTTGTCATTTGCTTGATTATGTCAAGAATTTTCTCGTACTTTGATTTAAAGTTATTAATGCACAACGAATAAACTAAATATAATTCTTTTACAAAGTTGCATTTACAACTTGAATCTACGGGATAATGGTGGGTAAAATATATTTTTGGTATTAAAGTATTTTTATTATATTTGCAACCCCCTTTAGTAAAGGGGAAAAGGATACGTCCACGGTGAGATGGGAGAGTGGCTGAATCCAGCAGTTTGCTAAACTGCCGAACCGGTTTACGGTTCCGCGAGTTCGAATCTCGCTCTCACCGCAAAATATTACACAACATTAAACAGGGGGTCTTCTACCCCGTTTTTTATTTACAAATAATTGTATTTCTGCCTATTAAGAAAATGTCGCCAATTCGGTAATTTCTTTTTTTACCTCTTGACTCACTCTAAAAGAATCCCTTGCTTTTTGGGCTGTTATTTTAAATATTCTTATCGTGATAGGACTATTGCCAATTCTTTTTTCTTTTCTTAAAAAAGTTAAAGTCTTCTCCGGAAACTTTGCGAGGGCAGTGGTAAAGCACCAAGCAACCCCCATCTCAACATAGAAAGGGGTCTCAATGTTTTTGTCTGCAAATGTCTTTACTCCTGATTTACAGCTGTTTAAAACCATGTTTATATAATCTGCTGTTAAAAAATTAACCATATACATAATAATGGCAAATCTACAATCATACTCTTGCCCTTTGAGTAAATAGTGTTGTAAGAAAACATATAGTTTTTTTATCTCTGTATTGTCTAACTTTTTGAACCACTTTGTAGTTGAAACACAGCAATCACAAACAGCCCAATTATCTATATATGGAATTAAAAATTTATAATAATCTAATCTTTTTGAAAAAGTAGTTTTTATCTCCCCAATAACAAATCCTAACAACAATTTTTCCTCGTGATATAGTTCGTTGGGAGAAATCGTTCTATATATTTCTATCAATTCTTCTCCTTTCTCTTTTGCAATTTGTTTTGCATATTTTCTGAGTGCTGGAATTCTAATCCCGAGAATTTTATTTAATCTCTTTTTTGCCCCTTCTCTCCCCCAAATAACATTAGCATTAAAAACTCTATATTCTTCATCATTAGGGAGAACCAAAGATTTCAACCCTTTTAGAATTTTGTTTCTCTGTTCCATTTTTTATTCTATAAAGCTATCTCAAATATATTATTATTTTTTAGATTTCACCACAATAGAAGAGTCTTCACAGAAATAGAGAAATATTCGAAAAAATCTTATCGGGATAAATAAAAAAGAGCCTTTGCAAAAATTACAAAGGCCCAAAAAAAACATAGTATGAAAACGATCTATTCTAAATCGTAGTCGGGGTACTCCGACTCGAACGGAGGACCCTCTGGTCCCAAACCAGATGCGCTAGCCAACTGCGCCACACCCCGATTGCCTTTCAGCCCCGCAAATATACAACTATTTTCTTATTCTCAAAAAAATATTAAAAATTTATCTACTTAGAGTATTTTATATCTGCTCCAACAATCTTTTCATACTAACCTTATTCTCTACAATAGGGTGTATTTTCTCTATAGGAACTCTCTCTTGACTCATAGAATCTCTCTCTCTTAATGTAACCATCCCATCTTGTATAGAGTCAAAATCTACTGTTACACAATATGGTGTTCCTATTGCATCCTGTCTTCTATATCTCTTTCCTATTGTATCTTTTTCCTCGTATTGACAATTAAAATCAAACTTTAACTCTTGCATAATTTTTTGAGCAACAGCTGTTAGCTCTTCCTTTTTAGTTAGTGGTAAAACTGCCACCTTAACCGGTGCAAGAGCAGGATGAAATTTCATTACAACTCTCTCTTCTCCGTTTTCTAATTTTTCTTGCTTATATGCTGCAGAAATAAGAGCTAAAAATGTTCTGTCTAAACCAATAGAGGTCTCTATTACATAAGGAATATAACTTGTATTTTGCTCTGGATCAAAATATTGTATTTTTTTCCCACTAAATTCTTGATGACGACCCAAATCAAAATCTGTCCTTGAATGAATCCCCTCTAACTCTTTAAATCCAAATGGAAAATTAAATTCTATATCTGTAGCAGCGTTCGCATAATGTGCTAACTTTTCATGGTCATGATAACGATAATTCTCTCTTCCAAGCCCTATTGCCAAATGCCATTTTAAGCGTGTCTCTCTCCATTTTTCAAACCATTTTAATTCCTCACCAGGGCGAACAAAGAACTGCATCTCCATTTGCTCAAACTCTCTCATCCTAAAAATAAATTGTCTTGCAACTATCTCATTCCTAAAAGCTTTACCTATTTGAGCAATACCAAACGGTATTTTCATTCTGCCACTTTTTTGAACATTTAAAAAATTGACAAAAATACCTTGGGCAGTTTCCGGTCTTAAATATAATATACCACTCTCATCAGAGATATTCCCTAATTGTGTAGAGAACATTAAATTAAATTGTCTAACATCTGTCCAATTTCTTGTTCCTGATATTGGATCAACAATTTCACAATCTAAAATCAATTGTTTCAATGCTACTAAATCATTGTTATTTAGAGCATCCGCCATCTTTGTTTTTATTTGATCTATTTTTTCTTTGTTTCTTTGGATATTCGGATTTGTTGCCCTAAACTGCTCTTCATTAAATGCATCACCAAATTTTTTCTTTCCTTTCTCTACCTCTTTCTCTATTTTTGCCTCAATCTTCGCTATGTGATCCTCTAACAAAACATCTGCTCTATATCTTTTCTTTGAATCTTTATTGTCTATAAGTGGGTCATTAAAAGCATCTACGTGTCCAGAGGCTTTCCAAATTTTGGGGTGCATAAATATTGCAGAATCTATCCCGACAATATTCTCATTAAGCTTGGTCATTGCATCCCACCAATACTTTTTAATATTATTCTTTAGTTCGCTCCCCATTTGTCCATAATCATATACAGCACTTAGTCCATCATATATATCACTTGAAGGGAAAATAAATCCATACTCTTTTGTGTGGGCTATCAAATTTTTAAAAAGTTCCTCTTGGGTCATAATCTTAATTATTTTTTATTCAAAATTTTTTATCTCATTTAAAAGTTTTTTTACAAACTCTCTTTTATCTATTTGAGGGTGTGGTATTTGGAGTTGAGGTGTGCTAATAAATACCTCCTGCCACTCTTGCTTTTCACCCCCTAAATTATCTCTCTTTTCTAATATTTTTAAAATATCTATGTCCAATGTTCGCGATGTGTATATTTTATCTCCGTTTTTAATCTCCCCTTTTTCTAATAACGCGTTGTCTCTTTCTCTGCCAAAATCTTTCTCTATTTTTTGACATATCTTTAATACCTCCTCTGGCGTTTTTTGGGTATTGCAAACAAAAATCTGATTTACAAAATCTTTCACTTCTCCACTTTCTGTTTTAAAATTGCCAATTGGTTTTGTATTTATTTGGCTACTCCAAAACAATATAGCCTCGTTTTGCAGAGTATAAGCAATTGCACCCTTTTTCTTATTTTTTATCAACTTTTCTAACTCGGTCAATTCAGATAAAAATTCAATACCAAGAAGTTCTTTACCCACCTTATTAATTGAACTCAAAACTATTTCTGACGGGCATAACTTTTTTGTCTCTAAATTTTTATTGCTCCCAAAAAGGAGATAGACTCTATACATTTTCTTTATTGTATTATCAAAGTAAACCCAACTCCAGCTTTGCCTCCTCGCTCATTCTGCTATCGTCCCATGCAGGCTCAAATGTTAGTTCTATTTTAACCCCTTTTACCCCCGGCACATCGCGAGCTGCTCTCTCTACATCTGCCACCAAATCATCTGCTAATGGACATGTTGGCGAAGTCATTGTCATTTTTATATAAATGTTATACAGATCCTCTTCTTGAGATTCTGTTACTTTAATTTCATATATCAAGCCTAAATCATAAATATTTACAGAAATCTCTGGGTCAAAGACTTGCTTTAATGCCCTAATTAAGTCTTTCTGTACTTCTACTTTTGAATATTTTTTACTCATAAATATATCTGTCCGAATTTTCAAATTTTTAATTCTTTCTTGTACTTTGGATTGTTTCTTTCAATTGTTTTAACTAATTGTTTTTATTCTTTTCTTTATAAGCAAGAGCATATAATTTTATCTGCTTAATCATTGATAACAACCCATTTGACCTTGTCGGGGACAAGTTTGATTCTAAACCTATCTCTTTTATAAAATTTAGATCTGCATTTAAAATATCCTCGGCGGTTTGCCCATTGAAAACTCTGATAAGAAGAGATATTATCCCTTTTGTAATTATCGCATCACTATCTGCAAAAAAGAAAAGCTTTCCTTCCTCTTCTTTACAACACAACCACACTCTGCTTTGGCACCCCTTAATTAAATTCTCTTCTGTTTTTTCTTTTTCATCTATTAGGGTCAATTGTTTACCCAAGTCTATAATATACTGATACTTGTCCATCCATTCATCAAAAACGGAGAACTCTTCTATAATTTGGTTTTCTATCTCTTTTATTGTCATCTCTTAAATTATTTTCTTTTTACCAAACAATTTTAAACTGTTGATTAAGAGGATCTAAACATAAAATAGACTGCCGCAATAATCAAAATAAACGATATAAGATGGTTATAATTAAATGTCTGTGTTTTAAAAAACACTATTGTAAAAATAGCAAAAACAGAGATAGATATTACTTCTTGTATTATTTTTAATTGGACCAAATTAAAAGGGCCACCCATCTCATTAAAACCTATTCTGTTTGCCGGAACCAAAAAACAATACTCTAAGAGGGCTATTGCCCAACTTATCAAGATAAAAACTACTATCCCCCAACCATTTATCGCATTAGCCGTTTTATATTTTAACTGCCCATACCAAGCAAAGCACATAAATGAATTGGATATGATAAGTAAAATTATTGTTAATAACCCCCTGCTCATAAAATTAAGATAACATCTTTTTAGCCTTTACTAAAGCTTCTATAAATTTTTGTGCCTCTTCTAAAGTGTTATACATTGCAAAAGAGGCTCTTAATGCTCCATTAGCACCAAAGCGATTTAATAGTGGTTCTGCACACATTAAACCGCTCCTAATAGCTATCCCCAACTTATCTAAAATTTGTGCAATATCACTGCTATTACAATTTTTTATATTAAAGGAGAAAAGTGGTATTTTTTTTTCCGGATTTTTTGGATTACCATAAATCTCCACATCTTTAACGTCGTGTTGGAGAGCTTGATAAACAAACTCTTTTATATTCTCTTCTTCCTTTTTAACGCTCTTTGAAATCTCTTTATTTTCTATATTATCAAACAACCTTTCTTCTCTGTTTCCTCTAACACAATCTAAAAAAGATAGTGCAGGAGATAGGGTCGCATTACCAATAAAATTTGGCGTACCTGCCTCAAATTTTAGAGGGAGTGGTGCGTATGTTGTTTTTTCAAATCTCACAGTATCAACCATATCTCCTCCGCCCATATAAGGTGGCATTTTGTTTAACAACTCTTCTTTTCCATACAACACGCCGCTTCCTGTTGCACCATATATTTTATGAGTAGAAAAAACATAAAAATCGCAATCTAATTCTTGAACATCTACCTTACAGTGAACAATCCCCTGTGCTCCATCGATCAAAACTGGAACCCCTTTATCGTGAGCAATTTTTACAATCTCTTCTATTGGATTTATAATCCCTAATATATTTGAAATATGTGAACATGCAACTATCTTTACTTTGCTATCTATCAATGAATTTAACTGCTCAATACATAATTCTCCGTTGCTATCTACAGGTAAAACTTTTATCTCTCCGCCAACCTTTTCTACAGCAAGTTGCCAAGGGACAATATTAGAGTGATGTGAATCAGCAGCAATCAAAACCGAATCTCCCTTTTTTAAAAATTTCTCACAGAAGCTCTTTGCTACCAAATTAATAGAAGCGGTCGCCCCAGATGTAAATATTATATTTTCTCTTTTTGGTGCATTTATAAACTTCCTAACATCCTCTCTTGCACCTTCATATAAAATTGTGGCTTTATTAGATAGGTCATACATTGCGCGATGTACATTAGCATTTATCTCTCCACTCATTTTTTCCAATAAAGACAAAACGCTCTTTGGTTTTTGAGTAGTTGCCGCATTATCTAAATAGATAAGATTCTTCCCATTCATCTGTTGAGAGAGAGCAGGAAATTCTTCTCTTATTTTATTTATAATTACATTCATTGATTAACTAATAATAGCTATGATATTCTCACTTTTGGCTAACAAATATAAAACTTTTAGTTTAAGAAAGAATATAGTATATACAATATCTTATGTTTTAGTGTTTTACATATAAAAATGGATAACTTTGTAAACGCTATTACAATAAATACAACCCTAAGAGATTTAGCTCAAATAGAATCGGAAGTCAAGGGATTGTTTGGTTTGCCATTGTGTTAATTTTCTTTATATTTGTAAAAAAAGATTTTATGAGTAAAACTGTATTTATAACTGGAGCAAGTAGCGGAATCGGAGAGGCTTGTGCTTATAAGTTTGCAGAGAGTGGACACAATCTTATAATTTCCGGACGCAATAAAGAAAACTTGCAAAGAGTTAGGGCTAAAGTTGAGCAATTGTATCGCGATAAGAAAGCAAACCTTAATGTTAAAGTTCTGATTTTTGATGTTAGAGATCATAGTGCTTGTTCTCAAGCCGTAAAAGAGTTATATGATAGCAATATTGAGTGGCAAAAAAATGTTGATGTTTTAATAAACAATGCAGGAGGAGCGTTGGGGTTAGAGCCAGAGTATGAGGGTGATATACAAGATTGGGAAACAATGATAGATGCCAATATAAAAGGGCTGCTATATATGACAAGGCTTATCGTTCCAAAAATGATTGAGAGAGGACAGGGTGATATAATAAACATTGGGAGTGTTGCAGGAGATGCTGCATACGCAGGAGGAGCTGTCTATTGTGCAACAAAATCGGCAGTAAAAATACTCAGCGATGGTTTACGAATAGACCTTGCCCACACACCTTTAAGGGTTGTTAATCTTAAGCCCGGACTTGTTCAAACTAATTTTAGCAATGTCCGTTTTCATGGCGATAAAGAGCGGGCAGAAAAAGTTTATCAAGGGATAAAACCTCTTAAAGCAGAAGACATTGCAGATGTTGCCCTCTATGCTGTTAATGCTCCTAAACATGTTCAAATTGCAGAGGTTCTTATTTTGGCAACTCACCAAGCAAGTGGAAGTGTTATTTTTAGAGATTAGCCTGCCGTTTGTGATAATATTTTTTCTTTTTATTACTATAAATTTATATTAAAATCTAATTACTATGTATGATTATATAAAAGGGATTTTAGTAGAAATAACTCCAACTCAAGCTGTTATAGAGAATAACGGTATCGGATACAAATTAGAAATTTCTCTTGGAACATATTCAGAAATTCAACAACAAGAAAACGGAGAGGTAAAACTCTTTATATACTATCATGTAAAAGAAGATATTGCTATGTGGTATGGGTTCTCTTCTAAAGATGAAAGACAAATGTTTATGTTGCTGATAGATGTAAATGGTATAGGACCCAACACCGCCCGTATGTTTTTATCCTCTTTATCTACAGAAGAACTTAAAAAAGCTATTATTGGTGAGAATGTTGCAAAAATTAAAGGGGTAAAAGGGGTTGGATTAAAGACTGCTCAAAGGGTTATAATTGACCTAAAAGATAAAATTGTTAAGGGGGCAGATAGCTCTACCCTACCTTTAGGAAATGCGGTGGTATCGCCTCAACAAGAAGAGGCATTAACAGCTTTGGTAATGTTAGGCTTTGCAAAATCGGCTTCTCAAAAAGCTATAAATGAGGTTCTTAAAGAGAATCCAAACTACAAAGTTGAGGATATTGTAAAACATGCTCTTAAAAAAATATAGTTTGCCCCCACTCACGATTTGTTCCACAAAAAGATTTTATATAAATTCGCACGCTGTTAGAGAGTCTGAGTAAACAACATTTATAAAGAAGAGATTTTTCTAACATAACATTGAATAGAATTAACTAATAGATAATAAATTTAATATTTTAATAAAATGAATATTCCAAACAATCTAAAGTACTCAAATGACCACGAATGGGTTAGTGTTGAGGGTAATATCGCAACAGTAGGTATTACAGATTTTGCTCAAAGCCAACTTGGCGATATCGTGTTTTTAGACATCACAACAGAGGGTGAAACTCTAAATGCAGGTGATGAATTTGGTAGCATAGAGGCTGTTAAAACAGTTGCTCCTGCTCTTATGCCTATAGGTGGTAAAATTATTGAGGTAAACCCAGAACTTGAGGGTGCACCAGAAAGTGTTAATAAAGACCCTTATGGAGCAGGCTGGCTAATAAAAGTAGAGATGACTAATCCTTCTGAGGTTGATTCACTTTTAGATGCAACAGCATACGAAAGTATTTGTAAATAACAGATTTAATAAATCACAACAGAATAAACCCTGAGAGTTTACAATAACTCTTGGGGTTTGTTGTTTAATAAAGTATCCAAAATATTATATAAATTTACACTATTAAAAGTTAATATTATGAAATACTCTTTTGGTAGTGATAATCACTCAGGGGTTCACCCTAAAATTTTAAAAGCTATAGAAAAAATAAATTCTGGATACTCTTTTGGATATGGAGAAGATAAATATACAGAAGGGGTTTTAGATAAAATAGAGAAACTTTTAGGGGGAGATTGTAAGGCTCTTTTTGTTTTAAATGGAACAGGGGCAAATGTTGTCTCGATTAGCACATTTCTAAAACCCTTCTCCACAATTCTTGCCCCTCACACCGCTCATATTATAGAAGACGAGTGTGGTGCTGTAGAGAGATTTTCGGGATGTAGAATTACACCTATTGAGTGCCAAAAAGAGAGAGGCTCTTATAATGGAAAGATCTCTCCTGCATCTCTAAAACAGTATCTAAAATTTGGAGACCAGCATAAGGTTCAACCAAAAATTCTTTCTATATCACAACCAACAGAAAACGAAACATTATATACCATAGAAGAGATTAAACAATTATCTAAAATAATGCATCAGGCTGGTGGATATATTCATTTAGATGGGTCAAGAATTTCTAATGCTGCCGCCGCTATGAAACTCTCTATAAAAGAGATAGTTGCAGAAACGGGTATTGATTCTTTTTCTTTTGGGGGAACTAAAAACGGTTTACTTATTGGCGAGGTAATAGTTGTTTTTAATAAAAAGAAAAACAAGGAATTTATTGATAATCTTTGCTATATAAGGAAACAAGCAACTCAACTATATTCTAAAAACAGGTTTATCGCAGCCCAATTTGAAGAGTATATAAAAGATAATCTTTATCTAAAAATGGCTCAACATGCCAACAAAATGGCAACTTACTTAAAACGAAAAATAGAGGCTATTCCTCAAATTGCTATAACAAAAAAAGTTGAAACTAATGCTGTTTATTTAGCCCTTCCTTTTAGTAAAAAAGATATTAAAAAACTTCAAGATAAATATCTGTTTTATATGTGGGACGAGGAGAAAAATGAAGCTCGATTAATGTGTTCTTTTAATACAACTAAAGAGAGTATAGACGAACTTATAAAAGATATTCGTTCGCTAATCAAATAGAGGTATATGCCAAACAAATTTTTAAAAGTAGAAGTTGCCTCAGATTCAGATAGCAAACAACTCTGTTCTATTTGGAAAGAGGCTTTCTCTTTAGACGATGATTATTTAGATCACCTCTTCACAAACCTTTTCCCTTGTGGAAAAATTTTAACTCTAAAGGGGATAAAATCTTCTACCCTTGACGAGCAAATTCTCTCTACTTTTGTTCTTCACCCTATAACTTTTATCTCTGAAGAAATAACTTTAAATGGTTATTATATCTCTTATGTAGCAACTCCAAAAGTAGAGAGAGGAAACAATTATTTTTCTCAATTATTAAACCTCGCTAAAGATTTTTATCACGATAAAGATTTTCTACTAATTAGACCTGCTGAGGATTGGTTAGATAATTTTTATCACCGATTAGGTTTTACGACCCCAATATATAACCCAACTTTTTCCAATTTTTATAGAAAATCTTATTCCTCTACTCCCCATTTGGGGAATAATAATTTTTCTGAATCAAACAATATTGGTAATATTATAAATCTACTTTATAAACCTTGTTTTGTTTGGGATAATTCTATATACAATTTTATCCAAAAAGATGCACCCCTTAATTTCGCTACCTCTACATTGCTCTCCGAATTAAACGAAGCGTTTAAGAAGAATCACACCGATATTGTTGATGGGAAGTATAAAATTTCTTTTGGAGAAATTATCATTGCTCGTCTGAAAATTTTAAACAAAAATGTTAATTCTTCTTCCTTTAAAAATTCTCTTTTGTTTTTCACTTTTGATTAAGATTCCCTCCTTTTTAATTATTTTTTAAATAAAGGGGGCAAAAATGATACTTTTTTGCTTTTAGGTATAAACCCTTGCCTTTTTAACCCTTTTTTAAAATTTGATGCCTTTTTGAGGCTCGTTTTTTGAGGCTTGTTCCACGTGGAACGACAAAATAGTCAATGCTATTATTTTTAGACATTTATCTCTTTTTACTTAATCTTTAACTTTAAATGATACCCCTTTTAAATGGTGTTTAAGGGCTGTTTGAAAAAAGCTTCTTTTTTTAAAAGAGAATGTATCTTTACTTTAAATAATATCTCTTAACAAACTATTAAACAATAATTTGTGCAATAATATATAAAAATAATTAAAGGCTATTTAACGGCCAAAATAGACCAAGAGAACAGATATGTCTGCTGGAGATACCCCAGAGATTCTTGATGCCGCTGCAATAGTGGCAGGTTTATGGTGTAACAACTTTTGTCTCCCCTCCATAGATAAAGATGTAATTCTATTATAATCAAATGTTTGGGGGATTTTCATTTTCTCTAATCTTAACATTTTCTCTGCTACCGCCTGCTCCCTAACGACATAACCTCTATACTTTATTGCCACCTCAGCACTTTCTAATATCTCTAAATTTAAATTATAGCTACTGTTATCGTCACGATTTGTTAGCGTATAGCCAATAGGTCTGAATGGTAAAGAAAGGGTTGTTTTTCCAACTACAAATGCTTCTCTATTTTTAAACTTGGAAGAGAGCGATTTTAATTGCTTTCTGATTTCTGTTCCACGTGGAACAATTGGCAAAAGGTTTTCTATTGAAAGGTTTGGTCTCATCAGGAGAGAGGAGATCTTCTTTCCTTCAGTAATTGGGGCGGTTTTTAGGGTTTTTAAAACTTTATTGGTCTTTTCAGAAGGGGTAACTTTATCACTATCTAAAATATTAGTAATATTAGAAACTGCACTGTACTTTTCTAACATTTGTTCATACCTGTCTTTAGTAACTAATCCTATTTTATAACCAAGAGGGGTTAATCTAAAATCTGCATTATCCTGCCTTAATAGTATCCTATATTCTGCTCGCGATGTGAACATCCTATATGGTTCATCAACACCTTTTGTTACTAAATCATCTATTAAAACTCCTATGTATGACTCGTTTCTCTTTAAAATAAATTCTCCTTGTTTTTTAACAGATAATGCTGCATTTATACCTGCAATTAAACCTTGGGCTGCTGCCTCCTCATAACCTGTTGTTCCATTAACCTGACCAGCAAAATATAACCCTTTTATCAGCTTTGATTCTAATGTATGATAGAGTTGTGTCGGGAGAAAATAGTCATACTCTACAGCATAAGCAGGTCTATAAATGTTAACATTTTCTAAACCTTCTATATTTCTTAAAGCTTCAATTTGTATATTTAGTGGAAGAGAGGAAGAAAAACCCTGTAAATAATACTCATTAGTGTTCCATCCTTCAGGCTCTAAAAAAAGAAGATGTTGGTCTTTATCAGAAAAGGTCCTTAACTTATCCTCTATACTTGGGCAATAGCGAGGACCAATACCTTTAATTTTTCCCGAGAATAATGGAGAATATTTAAAACCTTTATTAAGTATCTGATGAACCTTTTGGTTAGTGTGAACTAAATAACAACATTTTTGCTCTATGTTAGTCTGAACAGAAGAGGGAATATTTAAGAAAGAAAACCTATATGGGAGAGTATCACCATACTGAACCTGAAGTTTATTTAAATTTAAAGATTTTGCATCAATTCTTGGCGGAGTACCTGTTTTCATTCTACCAAACTGAACTCCATGGGTAAATAGTTGTTCTGTTAAAAATTTAGAAGGTAACTCCCCTATTCTCCCCCCATCTGTGCTCTCTTTACCAATAAACATTTTTCCGTTTAAAAAAGTTCCGGCAGTAAGGATAACTTTTTTGGCAGTAAACTTTGCTCCAAGTTCTGTTTTTACACCAGAAATTTTTCCGGAAGAATTTATAATAAGCTCACAGACAGTATCTTGCCAAATAGACAGATTGGGTAAATTTTCTAATATATATCTCCAATTTAGTATAAAGTGTTGTCTATCACACTGAGCACGAGGACTCCAAACAGCAGGACCTTTAGAACTATTTAACATTCTAAACTGAATAGTTGAGGCATCTGTTACTAACCCCATCAAACCACCAAGGGCATCTATTTCTCTAACTATCTGACCTTTAGCTATGCCTCCAACGGCAGGATTACATGACATTTGGGCTATTTTATTCATATCCATCGTGATAAGAAGAGTATTAAGACCCAAATTAGATGAAGCTGCCGCTGCTTCACAACCTGCATGTCCAGCCCCTATCACTATTATGTCATATTTAAAACTAACCACAATAAACTATTTATAAGATATTACTATTTTATTCTCTTTAAAATATTTTGAAAGTTTGGCAAGTTCAAAATCTTCCGAACTTCTCATTTTCTGTTTTTGAACCTTTGTAATATCATTTTCACCGATAAGATGTAAAATACCATGCACTATAACTCTACAAAGTTCACTTTCAAATCGCTGAGGATAAGGCTGCTCATAAAGTAAAGAGTTTTTTAAAACACTATCTACACTAATATAAAGATCTGCTATTAACTTTTTTTTGTTAAAATCCTCAGTATAATCAAAAGTTATAATATCTGTATAATAGTTGTGTCGCAAGGAAGAAATGTTGAGTTTTAAAAGGTCTTCATCAGAGAGAAAAATTATGTTAATAGTACCACAAGAAAAACCTCTCTCTGTAAGAAGGTTGTTTAGCCATTGTTTTAATATCAACTTTCCCGACAACTTAAAATCTATATCTTTATTTATAAAGTAAAACATTGATGTTTTATTGACTTTTGAATATTGTTAATTAGTAAAGTGATTTATAAATTTGTCCCCACAAAGGAAAATCCTTGTGCAAAATTAAAAAGATATATTTATTACAAAATAAAAAGAGAAAATTATGGCTAAAATATCCGTTATCGGTGCTGGTAATGTTGGTGCTTCTTGTGTAGAAGCAATGCTTCATCTAAATTTCTGCTCAGAAATTGTATTACTTGATATTAAAGAGGGAATTGCTGAAGGAAAAGCAATGGATATGATGCAAGCATCAAAACAATATGGTTCTAATACACAAATTATTGGTGTAACAAACGATTATTCAAAGACAGCAAATTCAGAAGTTATAATTATTACATCGGGAATGCCAAGAAAACCTGGTATGACCCGAGAAGAACTTATTGGTGTTAATGCAAAGATTGTAACTTCGGTTACAGAGAATGTACTAAAATATTCTCCTAAAGCAATACTAATGGTTATTGCAAACCCTATGGACCCAATGACATATCTTGCATTAAAGAAAAACAATTTGCCTAAAAATCAGGTTGTTGGAATGGGTGGGCAATTAGATTCAAGCAGATTTACTTATTATCTTGCACAAGCAATTGGTTGCCCTATGAGTGATATTGAGTGTATGGTAATTGGTGGTCATGGGGACACAACTATGATTCCACTTATCAGATTTGCAACATATAAGGGGATACCTGTTACAGAGATTTTGTCAAAAGAACAATGTGAAAAAGTTGTTGCAGATACTATGGTTGGTGGAGCAACACTTACAAAATTACTTGGAACATCTGCATGGTATGCACCTGGAATGAGTGCGGCATCTATGGCTAAATCTATAGTAATGAATGAGAATAGAGTGTTTCCTTGTTGCTGTTATTTAGAGGGGCAATATGGAGAAAACGACCTTTGCATTGGCGTCCCTGCTACACTTGGTAAAAACGGATGGGAGAAAATTTTAGAACTTAATTTAAACGAGGAAGAAAAAGCTCTATTTAAAAAGAGTGCAGATGCAACAAGAAATACTGCCTCTATCCTAAAAGAGATGAACCTCGTATAAATAGTAATTAAATAACTTAAAAATATAATAAACTTTCTCTGCTAAACAGAGACTAAAAACAAAAATTATGGAATACAAGAAATCACCTAAAGCAAATCTTGAGAACAAAAAGGTTTTGTTCAGAGAGATAGGTCTTATTGCTGCTCTTTTACTTGTATTAGGTGCTTTTGAATGGAGTACTTATGAAAAAGCCGATTCGGGCTTTGATCAAACAACTGCAGTAGTAATAGAAGAAGAGACTGTGCCTATTACACAAGACACACCTCCTCCTCCACCAGAAGAGATTAAAGAGCCTGTTATAACAGAGGAACTTGAAATTGTAGATGACGATATTAAAGTTAATACAGACTTCATAAGTTCTGATGATAGTAACAAACCTATAGAGGTTAAGGCTTATGTTGAGGCTAATCAAGAAGATGAAGAAGAGGCTGAGGATGTTATTATCCCTTATGTTGCAGTAGAGCAAAAACCCCTATTCAATGGAAAAGATGCTAATGCATTTGGAGAGTGGGTATATAGCCAACTTAAATATCCAGAAGAGGCTACAGAAAACAATATTCAAGGTAGAGTTATGATTCAGTTCACAATAGATCGCGATGGAAGTGTAAAAGATGTAAAAGTTTTAAGAGGTGTTCACCCTTCTTTAGATAAAGAGGCTGTAAGAATCATATCTTCTTCTCCAAAATGGACCCCAGGAAAACAGAGAAATCGTCCTGCAAAGGTTAGATATAATTTCCCGATACAATTTGTTCTTAGATAATTAGATGCATATCGGAAAAGATATAAATAACCCCGGAAGTATTTGTTATGCTTTCGGGGTTTCTTTTTTATTCAAAGCTTATTCTTCAAAATTTTGCCACAAAAAATCATTAAAAGGATACCTGCCTTTTATAGTTTGACTTACCATTTTATAAAGGTCATTTCTAAGTTTATCTATGCCTATTTTGTTTCTTGCTGATATAAAAATAGCGGGGATAATTTTACCATTTTTTTCATGTCTCTTCCATTGATTCTCCAATTCTTTTAGACTCATATTACCCGGTTTATCTTCTACTAAGTCATATTCAGATTTTTGTTTATATGTATAAGCATCTATTTTATTGAAAACCATAAATATCGGTTTATCGCCTGCCCCTATCTCTTCTAAAGTATTATTAACAACCTTTATCTGATCTTCAAAATTTGGATGGGAAACATCTATCACATGAATCAAAAAATCTGATTCTCTTACCTCATCTAATGTACTTTTAAATGATTCAACTAATTGGTGAGGTAGTTTTCTTATAAAACCAACCGTATCGCTTAAAAGAAAGGGAATATTCTCTATAACTACTTTACGAACGGTTGTATCTAAGGTGGCAAATAATTTATTTTCTGCAAAGACATTACTCTTTGACAATAAGTTCATTATTGTACTCTTTCCAACATTCGTATAGCCTACTAAAGAGACTCTTACCATTCTCCCCCTATTCCCCCTCTGCACTGCCATTTGCTTATCTATTTTTTTAAGTTGCTCTTTAAGCAAACTTATCTTATCCATCACGATACGCTTGTCTGTTTCAAGCTGCTTCTCTCCCGAACCTCCACGAGTTCCCCTACCACCTCTCTGTCTTTCTAAGTGGGTCCACATTCCTGTTAAGCGAGGCAAAATGTATTGATACCTTGCAAGTTGCACCTGTGTTTTAGCATAGGCTGTTTGAGCCCTTAGATTAAAAATATCTAAAATCAATGATGTTCTATCTAAAATTGGGCATTTTAGTTCTTTCTCTAAATTTCTCACTTGTGCCCCTGTTAGTTCATCATCAAATATTGCAAGGTTTATCTCATTCTCTGCAATATAATTTGCAATTTCTTCAATTTTTCCGCTTCCCACATAAGTTCGTGAGTTTGGAAATTCAAGTCGTTGATAAAATCTTTCTATTGTTTCTATCCCTGCGGTTAAGGCTAAAAATTGCAACTCATCAAGATACTCTTTTGCTTCAAAATCTGTAACTCCCTGTGTTATAGCACTTACAAGTATTGCTCTTTCTTCTCGCTCTTGTTGGATTGTTTTTATTTGAGACATTTACTTTACTAATTTTTTGCAAGTTAATGCTTCTATAGAAAAAGTTTCCTATCTTTTTTATTTTGCTAATATTTAGGATTTTTGCCAAAACGATTTGCCCCTTTCTCTCCCTCTAAACATGCCCAATAAATCCAAATAATAGGACCTACTAATGGAATAAAGTTTATAAAGATATATCCTCCTCCCTTACCAATATCATGTAATCTACGAACCGACACTGCTAAAACTGGCAAAAGAAGGAGAAGGGCACCTATTTCTGAAACTGTTGTAGAAATTAATCGCAATATTATTTGTAATACTATTACAAAAAGATAAAACCACCAATATTCACTTCTTCTTGCTCTTCCTTTAAAATCTACATACTTTGTGAAGCAAGTCTTTACAGCTTCTTGAAATTTCATTTGTTTTTCCATAGTAAATAATCTTAAATTTAGTTTCTCAATTTTATACCACTAATTTACTATTGATTTTTTAATTTTACACACTTTTTTATCCTTAAGTACTTTTATTTTTTACAAAAAGGGACTCAATGGAGAATAAAAAAGAGATGTCCCGTTTTGGCAACATCTCTTTTGATTTGTGAGTAAAACACTATACCTACTCTTTTAGCCAGCCTTTTAAGTACTCTCTGTTAAGTCTTGATATATGACTAATAGATACATGTTTAGGACATTCCATTTCACAAGCTCGAGTGTTTGTACAATTACCAAAACCAAGTTCGTCCATTTTAGCAATCATTTTTTTAGCTCTGCGAGTGCTCTCAATTTCTCCTTGAGGTAATAGGGCTAAAGAAGAAACTCTTGCCCCTACAAACAACATAGCCGAACCATTTTTACAAGTTGCCACACATGCTCCGCAACCTATACAAGAGGCAGCATCCATACTTTCGTCTGCTTTCTCTTTTGAGATAGGAATTGCATTCGCATCTTGACAAGCACCGGTTCTAACATCAACAAAACCACCAGCTTGCATAAGTTTATCTAAGGCACTTCTATCAACTACTAAGTCTTTGATAATAGGAAAAGCCGCACTTCTCCAAGGCTCAATTGTAATAGTAGAACCATCTTTAAATTTTCTCATAAAAAGCTGGCAAGTTGTAACCTCGTTTTCTGGACCATGAGCTCTTCCATTTATGTAAAGAGAACATGCTCCACAAATACCCTCCCTGCAATCGTGATCAAAACTTATTGGAAGAGGGGTGCCAGACTCTTTTGCTTTCTTATATTGTTCTCCTGAACAATCGCCAGAACCTTCGCAACCTTTACTAAATGCTACAGGGTCTGCGTTCTGAGAAACAAGCTGATCGTTAAGTATATCTAACATCTCAAGGAAAGAAGAATCAGGACTGATATTTTCTACCTTGTATGTCTCAAAATGCCCTTTAGACTTGGCATTTTTTTGTCTCCATACTTTTATATTAAAATTCATAGACTAATCTTTATAATTTCTTGTTGCTACTTTTATTCCTTCATATACAAGAGGTTCTTTATGTAGTTCTGGTTCAGCATTTTCTCCTTTATATTCCCATGCTGCAACATACATAAAGTTTTGGTCGTCTCTTTTTGCTTCTCCCTCTTCTGTTTGCATCTCTTCTCTAAAATGACCACCACAAGACTCTTTTCTTTGAAGAGCATCTCTTGCCATTAAGTCTCCTATTTCAAAGAAATCTGCAAGGCGTAATGCTTTTTCTAACTCTTGGTTAAATTCCTCATTTTCACCTGCAACATATACATTCTTCCAAAATTCCTCTTTTAATTTTGCTATCTCTTCTATCGCCTTTTTAAGCCCCTCTTCTGTTCTTCCCATGCCTACATATTCCCACATAATATTTCCTAACTCTTTATGTAGTTGATCTGGCGATTTCTTCCCTTTTATAGAGAACAATTTTGCTATCCTGTCTTTAACAGCTTTTTCTGCTTGTTCAAACTCTGGAGCATTTGTGTCGGTTTTCGCCTCTTGGATTTTACTTGATAGATAATTTCCTATTGTATAAGGAAGTATAAAATATCCATCTGCCAAGCCTTGCATTAGTGCCGAAGCACCCAAACGGTTTCCTCCATGGTCTGAGAAGTTTGCCTCACCGATAGCATAAAGTCCAGGAATTGTTGTTTGTAAATCATAATCTACCCAAAGACCACCCATTGTATAGTGAATTGCTGGATAAATCATCATTGGCTCTTTATAAGCATCTACATCTGTAATTTCTTCGTACATCTGGAATAGGTTTCCATATCTCTCTCTGATTTTATCCTCTCCTAATCTTTCTATTGCACTCTTGAAATCTAAAAATACAGCCCTACCTGTCTCATTTACACCAAATCCGGCATCACATCTCTCTTTTGCAGCTCTTGAAGCAATATCTCTTGGAACAAGATTTCCAAAAGCAGGATACCTCCTTTCCAAATAATAATCTCTCCTCTCTTCTGGTATTTGAGATGCCTTTATTTCACCTTTTCTTAACTTTTCTACATCTTCCTTATGCTTTGGAACCCAAATTCTTCCGTCATTTCTTAAAGACTCACTCATAAGGGTAAGTTTTGATTGTTGGGTTCCGTGGACAGGGATACATGTTGGGTGTATTTGGGCAAAACATGGGTTTCCAAAATAAGCCCCTTTCTTATAACATTGCCAAGCTGCAGACCCGTTACTATTCATTGCATTTGTCGAGAGGAAATATACATTTCCATAACCTCCTGTTGCAATTACAACGGCGTGAGCTCCAAACCTTTCTATTTTTCCTGTAGAAATGTCTCTTGCAATAATTCCTTTAGCCTGACCGTTTATCAAAACTAAATCTAACATTTCATGTCTTGGATAAGACTTAACAGTACCTGCTGCAACTTCCTTGTTTAAAGAAGCATACGCTCCAAGCAATAGTTGCTGACCGGTTTGTCCTCTGGCATAAAATGTTCTACTAACTTGTGCTCCTCCAAATGAACGGTTTGCAAGAAGTCCACCATATTCTCTTGCGAACGGAACTCCTTGAGCAACACATTGGTCTATAATACTATTACTAACCTCCGCTAATCTGTAAACATTAGCTTCTCTACTTCTAAAATCGCCACCTTTAACAGTGTCAACAAAGAGTCTGAAAATAGAGTCGTTGTCGTTCTGATAATTCTTAGCAGCATTTATACCGCCTTGAGCAGCAATAGAGTGGGCTCTTCTTGGAGAGTCGCTGATGCAAAAGATTTTTACATTATATCCCATTTCTCCTAAAGATGCTGCTGCAGAGGCTCCTGCAAGCCCTGTTCCTACTACTATAATTTCTAATTTTCTTTTGTTCGCAGGGCTAACAACCTTAATCTCAGCTTTCCGCTTGCTCCACTTTTCCGAAAGTGGACCTTCGGGTATATGAGAAATCAATTTTGTATCTGTCATTTAATTTTGTTTAAAAAATCATTATATAAATTTCTCCACAATTTTAACCACTTTTTATTTTATTTCAAAGGTTTTATTGATTATATTTGTGCAAATGATTAAATATCTTAATTCAAATGAAAAAGTTTTTCTATATCGTTTCTTGTTTTATTCTCCTTACTTTTATCTCTCCATATGCACAAGGACAAACTAAAAAAGAGAGTAGAAAAGAGAGAAAAGAGAGAATTGCCAAAATGGTAGATGATTTGTGTTCAAAAAGAGATTTCTTTGTTGCTGTTACAAGGCTTTGCCCTAAAAATGGGGTTGCACAAAATGTTATTTATACTACAGAAAGTGGATTATACGCAGATTTTAATGTTAATCGTTTTTCGTGCGAACTTCCTTATAATGCTACAACGATAAGAAGTAGTACTCAAGCTTATTCAACTAATGATAATCTGCATCTTAGTTCAAAAAATCAGCCTGCAACGTTCATTGGAGGATGGCAAGCAAATTATAACTGCTACAGCTATAGAACAGTCTTTTGGAACAATAATGATTCAGAGGGTGTACAAGCTGTTCAAGTTACTATCACCGTTCAGATTTATAGAAACGGAGATATTATTATGATGGCTGAATGGCCGGGAATGGAGCCAATGACATACATGGGTTCAATTATGGATAGACCCTCTTCTGCAATAGAAGAATAAATACATTACATTTATGAATAATAAAGTTAATATAATGTGGGGAATAGTTCTTCTAATCTCCACTTTTTTTTCACCTTTTAGCTTACAAGGACAAGAGTTACATAATAAGTTAGATAGGCTTATTCCCAAGGTTCAAAATTATAGTTTGAATAACAATGGCGATGTTTTTATTTTAGACTCAAAGACAACCATTATCTCTGAGAATAGTTTTTTAGCAAACTATCTGAATGACAGAATTAAAAATTGTATCGCGATACCATTAAAAGTATCTTCGTATAAAGCTAAAAAAAATAATAAAAAGGCTATTATATTAAGATGCGACAGCTCTGTTTTAAAAAATTTTAACGCTAACAGATATTATAAAAAAGAGGGCTATGTTTTAAATATCAATAATGACTTAATAGAAATAATTGGAGAAGATTATGGTGGTATTTTTAACGGAATACAAACCCTTTTACAATTACTTCCAGAAGAGTGTTACAATTTTTCTAACAAAAAGTATATTAGCGAGATACCTATTAAGGGGGTAAAAATTTCGGATTATCCAAAATACAGATATAGGGGTTTTCATTTTGATGTTGCCCGCACTTGGAGAACAAAAGAGGATGTATATAGGGTGATAGAGTATATGGCACATCATAAAATAAATAAATTCCATTGGCATTTAACAGATGATCAAGGGTGGAGAATAGAGATAAAATCTTACCCTTTACTAACAGAAAAAGGGGCGTTTAGAGGACCAAATGAGGCATTAAAACCTGTTTTATCAAGTGGCAATAAAAGATACGGAGGCTTTTATACTCAGCAAGATATTAAAGATGTTGTAAAATTTGCAAAAGAAAGAAATATAGAGGTTATTCCAGAAATAGAACTTCCTGGTCATAGTAGAGCCGCTGCTTCGAGTTATCCCGATATAATATGCACATTACATAGAGATTCAAGTAGAACTACTGGTGTTTTCTCTAGACCTATTTGGTGTGTTGCAAAAGAGAGTAATTATCAAATGTTAGACTCTATTTTTAGAGAGATGACCACTTTATTTGAAACAGACATTCTGAATATTGGAGGGGATGAGGTTAATCATTACAACTGGAAAACTTGTCACGACTGCCAAGCATTAATGCAAAAAGAGGGGTTAAAAGATGAATATGATTTGCATAATTATTTTATAAAAAGATTGGATAAAATTGCACATAAATATAATAAAAGAATAGCCGGTTGGGAAGAGATTATGGAAGCGGGAGAGCTTGACCCTGAAACAATTGTATATGTTTGGAAAAATGCTAAATTAGTAAATCAAGCAGTTTTAGAAAAACATCCATACGTTCTACAAATCGGTGAGTATTCTTATTTTGATATGAAACAATCTCCTATAGAAAGAGGACATAATTGGGCAGGGGTTGTAACTTTAGAAAAATCATATATGTTAGACCCTATTAAAATGTCAACTCCTCCAAAAGAAGATTTAGAAACTGCAGGATTAACAAGTAGTGAGGTTGAGCAAAGGATAGATAAATATTTGTTGGGTGTTCAAGGTGGACTATGGGAAGAATTAGGAATAAATCCAGAAAATTTCTATGATTATCAATATTTTCCACGAATGTTATCTATTGCTGAAATAGGGTGGGGGACTAATAATAAAATAACAAACTGGCAAGAGGCATTTAACGATTTTAATAATAGGATTATTTATTCTCACTATAAAAGAATGAATAACATGGGAATAAAATATCGTGTCCCATATCCTGTTGTAACTGCTGATGAAATAGCAAATGTTTCTAATGATAAGAAATTATATAAAATCTCTGTTGCTGAGCCATATAAAGATGCTGATATTAGGTATGCTATTGTTAAACCTCAAACAGAATTTTCTGGTATTAGAGGTATCAATGACACCACAAATTATAAATACAAATACAGCGAGCCTATAATTACTTATGATATAGCAAAATATAGATTTGCAACATTTGTTTCTGATACTCTACATTCTATTGGTGTTGCTGTTTCAAATATGCCTATTTATAATCTTCAAACTCCATCGTTTGAAATAGAGACAAACTTAGATTATAAACCAGAAGCACTTGCTGCACTAAAGGATTATGATATAAAGACAAGTTGTGCGTTTAATAATAGGATAAAAGCTGGTGATTATATCTATATTACTTTTGATGAACCTGTACAATGTTCTGTTATAGATATAATTACAGCAAGATACCCTGTGGATTTTTATGGAATAGTTGAAGGTTATGTAGATTATTCAGAAGATGGTATTACTTATAATAGAGGTGGAGATTTTATAAGACACAGAGCTGTTACAGAGCCTAAAACAAAAGTAAAATATCTTAGGATAAATATTACAGGAGATGGTGATTCAAATTCTATCCATCTAAATGATTTAATTATTTATTAAATAAAATAGAAGAAGACCTACTTTATAACTCCAAATAAACGGATAATACAAAGTAGGTCTCTTTTTTATTTTAAGTTTTAGTTATAATCTTAATTATTTAATATCGATTTGTATCCTTGTTCTGCTATAATAGATATTTTTTTGTAGAAATCTATTATTTCTCCTTTACTTAATTTCTCTTCTCTAAGTTTTAATATAAGAGGTTCACTCTCTTTAAGTATCTCTTTTTCTTTAATTTGTAATAATTGAGAATAGCCATCATTTTTAGAATTATATAATTCTGATAATCTAAAATATTTTGGACCACTCCCTCTTTTTATTGGGAAAATTCTCTCTTTAACTTTTAAGCTAAGATCACAAATTAAACAATTAGATGGGGAATTATCTTTGCTAACAACAATAGAAGGTAACTCATTTTCCCCTTTAATAAAAAGAGGTAATAGAATAGATAGAGGACCGTAACCTATTGCAGACCAGAAAATAGTATTTTGTGGATTTTCTCCTTTTTTAACTCCTTGAAAAATAGAAACTGCACTTGTAGAATTTCTTGAGATAAAATCTTGATCAATAAACCATCCGTTTGTATATTTTAAAATTCCAGAATTAAGAACATCTGTACCTAATTGTGAATTATAAAAAGAGCGTGAAAGATTATTCATAATCCAGTCTGGTGTGAATTTTATTCCTTGATTAAATGCTTTATTTATAAGCATTTCTGCTGTTGAGTGACGAATATAACCTAAACCTTCATCTTCTCTTCCTGTAAAAGAAAAATTTGTCACTACTAAATACCCTTTTGGTGCAAGATCTGAATCGTTAGCATCTCTTTTTACCCAAGTTCGACTATTTACTTCATAGTATGCTGCTCCACCATCTGCATCTATAACACCAAAATTTGCCTCTACAGGCATAGGGCGTTTTAATGTATCTAAAAAGTTTTCAAAATCTTTTAAGTTTTTACAAACAGAAAGTGCATTATACATAAGTTCACCTTCTTTATCTTTTTCAAATTTTCTATCCTCAGGAATATCAATATTATAAGAAGCTGTATTCATTATACAAAAACCTACTTCATTACTCCCTGACCAAACTTCTCCACCTTTAGAAGGAGAGTTAACAAGTCCTATAAATGAATATTTTATCCCGTTAAAATATTGCATTCTATTATTTAATTCACCAGTATCTCTATTTTTCCACATTAAAGGTCTTCCGTCTTTTGTAACTTTACCTGTAAAAATAGCTGATGTACAAGCAATTATATCTGTAAAAAACAAAGAAATAGTAATTATTAAAAAAATCTTTTTCATATATTATTTATTAAATTTACTAATAATAGGAACAGTTAAAACTTATCTTATTCCTCATATTTGTTAAAATCTTTAATTTTTATTATTTGATTGTTATAAAAATATGTTTCTATTTTTCGTCTCCTTTTACTAACGCAACTCCTTTACTTAAAAAACTTCAACAGAATTAAAATTAAAAACTTCTGTTTGTTCTTCAAAAAATAATAAAAAATAAACTTTTTTATATAATTATATTTAAAATAGATATGGATCTTTATATATATTTATTCCTAAATGTTTATAAGTAAGCTCTGTAACCTCTCTTCCACGTGGTGTTCTTTTTATATAACCTTCTTTAATTAAGAATGGTTCATATACCTCTTCTATTGTTCCAGCATCCTCTCCAACTGCTGTTGCAATAGTATTTATTCCAACAGGTCCACCTTTAAATTTATTTATAATTGTAGAGAGAATTTTATTATCCATCATATCGAGACCTCTTTTATCTATATTAAGAGCATCAAGAGCATATCGTGTTATATCAAGATCTATATCTCCATTTCCTTTAACCTGTGCAAAATCTCTAACCCTTCTAAGTAATGAGTTTGCTATTCTCGGAGTTCCTCTACTTCTAAGAGCAACTTCATAAGAGGCTTTAGAATCTATTTTTATATTTAAAATTTTAGCAGATCTATTAATGATTTGTTGAAGAGTAGATGTATTATAATACTCTAAATGAGAGTTTATTCCAAATCTTGCCCTAAGTGGAGAAGATAATAATCCACTCCTTGTTGTTGCACCAATTAAAGTAAAAGGATTTAAAGATATTTGAACAGACCTTGCACCAGGTCCTTTATCAATCATTATATCTATTCTGTAATCCTCCATTGCAGAATATAAATATTCCTCAACTATTTTAGGTAAACGATGTATTTCATCTATAAATAATACATCACCTGCCTCTAAAGATGTTAATAACCCAGCTAAATCTCCCGGTTTATCTAAAATAGGCCCAGAGGTAATTTTCATATCTACCCCCAACTCATTTGCAATAATAGTAGCTAATGTTGTTTTTCCTAAACCAGGAGGACCAAAAAGTAGAGTGTGATCCAAAGATTCTCCCCTTAGTTTAGCTGCTTTAACAAAAACTTTTAGATTTTCTACAACTTTATCTTGCCCAGAAAATTGATCAAATTCTTGAGGCCTAACTAAGGTTTCTATATCTTTATCACTTTCTATCTCTCTTGGATTAAAGCTCTCTATATTTTCATCTAAAATTGGCATAGTAACACAAATATAATCTATTTTTTAAAGAAATTAACAACCTCTTTTATAATTAAAATAATAAGTAATTTATATATATATTTATTTTCTTTTGTTTATTATCTGTTAATATTGTTAAAAACTCTAAA
>CAMNNS010000002.1 GCA_946545765.1 uncultured Bacteroidales bacterium
TTTTCCCAATTTTACTATGAGAGTCCTCAGCAAATTTTTGAGCAGATGCCCTTGCATTAGCGGTCGCCTCCTCTATCATCTGAGGCTTAATTTCATTTAACCCTGTAAAATCATACGAAGCATAACTCTCTAATACTAAGCCTTGTTTTATAAAATCTGTAACAATTTTAGAAGTTAATTCTCTAATAGTATCTATTTTTGTTGAGGAGATTGTCATCGATGAGTTTATTGAATATTTATAAAGAGGTCTTCTGTCGCTATAAGCATATCTCTCTTCTTGATTTATCAAAGAAGGTGAAGAAGTAAATATTTCATTCTCCGATAAACCGCTGTTTAAAAGATATTTAGTAATACTCGCATCATTCTTTTCTACTTTTGAATATAAAGATAGCATATCGTCGCCCATGATAGAATAATAAATTCTCCATATAACTTTATCTGCAGGAACCTCTTTCTCTGCCAAGCCTTTAACAGTTACAATTCTCTCCATAGATTTGAACCTGATAATACCATTTCTTAAAGCTAACCCTGCTGCAAAAATCCCTAATGCAATAATGAGAGCTGCAACAATTTTCCAATTTTTAATTCTTTCTTCCATAACTTTTATAATTTACTTATTTATATTTATTTAATTTATCGCGATAAAACTATACTTCTCTAATAATTGCTTACTTGTTCTTAGAAAAGTAAAATTAAGTTTTATTATTTGATGCAATATAGTACTTTTTAAGGAGTATTGGTTTAAATAAATTTATAAATTTGCACTGTTTCTTTGTAAACATTTTGTCGTTAAATATTATTCATCTTTTTAAAAAAATCATTGAATAATACTGGGCGATTTTTCAAAAAATACAAAACTATTTAAATATTAAACTTATGATTATTATAGATGTACAAGGGAGAGAAATCCTTGATTCAAGGGGAAATCCAACAATAGAAGTAGAAGTGACATTAGATTCAGGTTTTACAGGAGTAGCGGCAGTTCCAAGTGGAGCTTCTACAGGAGAAAACGAAGCTATTGAACTCAGAGATAACGACACTAAACGCTACAACGGCAAAGGGGTGTTAAAAGCTGTTAAAAATGTAAATACTATTATTGCCCCTGCTCTTATCGGGATGAATGCATTAGAGCAAAGAGAGATAGATTACAAAATGATAAAATTAGATGGCACAAAAAATAAAGCAAAACTTGGTGCTAATGCTATTCTTGGTGTTTC
Organism: uncultured Bacteroidales bacterium; assembly: GCA_946545765.1. Classification (GTDB taxonomy): domain Bacteria; phylum Bacteroidota; class Bacteroidia; order Bacteroidales; family UBA932; genus Egerieousia. Next base: position 1,218 of record CAMNNS010000002.1, read on the forward strand.
ACTTGCTGTTGCAAAAGCTGCTGCCGCTGAGTTAGAAATCCCATTATACAGATATATTGGTGGAACTAATGCATATGTTTTACCTATCCCGATGATGAACATAATAAATGGTGGTGCACATTCAGATGCCCCTATTGCATTCCAAGAGTTTATGATTAGACCTGTTGGGGCAAAAAATATGGCAGAAGGGGTAAGGATGGGGGCAGAGATATTTCATGCTCTTAAAAAAGTGTTAAAATCTCGCGGTCTCTCTACTGCTGTTGGTGATGAGGGTGGTTTTGCCCCTGCACTTAAAGGGATAAATGATGCTCTTGATTGTATCATGGAGGCTATTAAAACTGCTGGATATAAACCGGGTAAAGATGTTACAATTGCTTTAGATTGTGCTGCCAGCGAATTCTCTGTAAAGAAAGGGGGAAAATTTAGTTATGATTATTCTCAACTAAACAATGGACTAAAAAAAGATCCTAAGGGTAAATGTCTTACAGCAGATGAACAAGTAAAATATTTAGAAACTCTTTGCAAAAAATATCCAATAGATTCTATAGAAGATGGTATGGACCAAAACGATTGGGAAGGTTGGGTAAAACTTACAAAAGCAATAGGAGAAAAATGCCAACTTGTTGGTGATGACCTATTTGTAACCAATGTTGAGTATCTCAAAAAAGGTATTCAAAAAGGAGCTGCTAATTCAATTCTTATAAAAGTAAACCAAATTGGTTCATTGACAGAGACTCTTGATGCTATAGAGATGGCACATAGAAATGGTTATACTACAGTAACTTCTCACCGTAGTGGAGAGACAGAAGATACCACAATATCAGATATAGCAGTTGCTACTAATAGTGGGCAAATCAAGACAGGGTCTTTAAGTAGAACAGATCGTATTGCCAAATATAATCGCCTGATGAAGATAGAATTAGAATTAGGCAAAAGTTGTTACGGTTACAAAAAGATTAAATAAAACATAAATCAAATTCTACAAAAATTATATAGCATATTCCCAAGAAAAACAATACATAAATTTCTTGGGAATGTTCTTTAAAAGAGAAGCATATCAAATTTAAATAGTATTATGGTAAGCAAATATATTGTCGTAACACTCTGTGGATCTACACGTTTCAAAGAACAGTTCATTGAAGCACAAAAGCGATTAACACTTGCTGGCAACATTGTTATTAGTGTAGGTCTATTCGGACACTCTGGTGACGATGAAGTTTGGACAGAGGGTACAAAAGAGATGCTTGACGATATGCACAAGCGAAAGATTGATATGGCAGACGAAATATATGTCATCAATGTAGGGGGCTACATTGGCTCCAGCACCCGCTCAGAGATAGAATACGCCAAAAGTCAAGGTAAAGTGATTAAATATTTAGAAGAAGTGTAGATCGTTCGACTTTCTTTTGTCTCTAACTGATTTTTGTGATCTTTACCCATGAGAGCGTATGAATCAAGAGAAAAAGTAAATTATTCTAATCCATTTAATCAATTTTATCTAAATTTGAAAGACAAAAGTTGTATTAACAATTAAAACCTACATTATGATATTTACAGATATAGCTTCTATTCAAAAGTCTGGCTTTGTAGGATTCAAGACTGTGGCAGAGATGAAATCTGGTGGCTATTTGAGTCTTCCAGATGTCCCTGGTGTGTATTTGATTGTAAAAAAGATAAGCTTTCTCCTCATTTCCTCCAAGTGGGAACAGGTGGACACTTCAAAGGGAAGGATCCAAATGTAAGTGAAGCTGAATTGAAAGCCAATTGGGTTTCTGGTGCTTGTGTCCTGTATATTGGGAAAGCCACAAGTCTAAAAAAGAGACTTGGACAGTATATGAGATTTGGCAAAGGAGCAGATGTTGGTCATTGGGGAGGAAGATATATTTGGCAATTAGCCGATTCAGACAAGTTATTAGTTTGTTGGAAACCAACAAAAGAAGACCCAAGAACAGTGGAAGCTGGTTATATTCAAGAGTTTGTTTCATACTATGGTTGCAGACCTTTTGCTAACTTAACTGATTAAATTATGGCGACATTTAAGTATAAAATAATTGAGTTTTTTACTCCTACTCCAAGAATGGAGCAGTTAGCGGAAATTAGTGAACTGAAATCTATTACCCCTGACCAGAATATAGAGAAGACTTTTAATCAATTGGGTAAAGAAGGTTGGGAATTAGTATCAGTAATCCCCATTGAAGCTGACTTTGCACCCTATAGTGGGAGTGATACGAACAATAGCTATTGCAAGTTTTACAAAGTTGCGGCTTACTTTAAAAAGCAGATATAATAGCATATTATACTTGCTTCTACACTTAATGGTTTTACATCGTAATTTACGCTTCGTAATTTACGATGTAAAAATATAGGTGTTATTTCTTAAACTACAATAAAGATTGAATATTTTTTGCAGAGCAAAGAGGTGTGGCTACCATTTTCTTGCACACCAATAGTATATTTTTGCCCTCAACGATAGTAAAGTCCGCACTCTGTTCTGATATTGAAGAAGCTCTCGATTTCCAACTTCTGATTAATTTCCGACTGAATTATTTGTGTATGTCGAGTTTATTTTGTTTTTTTGTACAGAAAATGTTATAGCTGTAAAATTTATAGTCATAAAATTATATGAATAAATTCTATGATAGAGTACGCGAAATGACCGAGCTTAAAAAATTGCAGCGTCAGGCGTACAATAATTATTCTCGATTTGTTGTGCTCACAGGCAGAAGGCGTGTGGGTAAGACAAGCCTTGTATATAAACTTATAAGCGAAACAGAAAAAGATGCTCCGGGACTCTATTTCTTTGTTGGCAGAAAGACTGAAACCATTCTTGTCAAGACCTTTGTGCAGGAGGTTCGAGAAAAACTCGGAGAATTTATTCCTGATGGAATGGGATCGTTCCGCGAACTCTTTCAAATGATATTGGAGATTGGTAAGCGAAAGAAGTTTACACTATTTATTGATGAGTTTCAGGAGTTTGATAATATAAACTCCGGTATCTTCAGCGATATACAGGAACTATGGGACAAGTATAAGAAGCAGACAAATATATGTATGATTGTCTCTGGTTCTATATTCCGTATGATGGAAAAGATCTTCAAAGATGAAGAGCAACCACTCTTTGGTAGAGATGACAGCACAATTAAGTTACAACCTTTTAATACAGAAACCATAAAGGAAATCCTTGGCGACTACAAGCCTAAATATACCCCCGAAGACCTTCTTGCTCTCTGGACTATTACAGGTGGTGTGGCTCGTTATATTGAACTCCTTATGAACAACGGATGTACAGATGTGAAGAAGATGATCCACTATGTTTGTTCAAGTGGTGACAGCTACTTTGTGGACGAAGGCAAAAAAATACTAATTCAAGAGTTTGGCAAGCAGTATGGCACATATTTCAGCATCCTCGATCAGATAGCCCACGGTGATGTTACACAGAGTGAAATTGAAGGGAATTTAGGAATAAAAAGCCTTGGCGGACAAATGAAGATACTGGAAGAGAAATATGGTATCATCAAGAAGAAGCGTCCGATTGGTGCTAAAGAGGGTAGCCAGACAGTTCGTTATGAGATACAAGACAACTTCTTCCGTTTCTGGTTCCGCTACATTCACAGGTACTCTGCTCTCATTGAGTTGCAGAATATGCCGGCTTTAGAGAGTATCATAGTCAACGACTACCCCACATTCTCAGGCATTGCTTTGGAGCGCTGGTTCCGTCAGAAGATGATGGAGAGTTGCCGATATAAGCAGATTGGCGGTTGGTGGAAATCAAATGGTATCAACTCCAAAGGCAACATCGATGACTTTGAGATTGACATCGTAGCCGAAACGCTTGAAGGCAATATTGAAGCGTATGAGGTAAAGCGCAATCCTCAGAAATACTCACCTGCTCGACTTGAAGAGAAAGTCGCAGAAATGAAGCAACGCATATTCCGTGGTAAAGAAGTAAGAAAGAGTGGCTTATCCATGGAGGATATGTAAAACGGCTTATTTGCATTCTATACCCACTTGCACCATAAATGCACTAACTCATTTATATAGTGTAAAATATAGGTATACAAAAATATTAAATTATTTAGCTCAATGCAAATAATTATTGAATATGACAACAAATGATCTTCTTTCAGAAATCAAAAAGATTCTGATAAAATCCGAAACTAAAATCAATGAAAGTTATTCCAGAGGAGAACAATTCAATATCTTCAAAGTCTGTGGAGTAAATCATTATGAGAATACTCACTCTGCTATTCTTGCAGAGCTGTTAAATCCCAATGGAACTCACGGGCAAAAAGATTTATACCTAAAACTTTTCATTGACATTATCTGCCCTAATTTCACGGCCTTTAAGACAAGTAATGCCACCTGCCAAACAGAGTTTACTATTCCAAGCGGAAGGCGTATTGATATTCTAATCAGAGATAACGAAAATCGCTTACTTGTAATTGAAAACAAGATTTACGCCACAGATCAATGTGGGCAAATAACAGACTATGCCAAATATGCTTCAGAACAAACCAATGATTTTAGATTTATATATCTGACTTTAAATGGAGAAGAGGCTTCAGAAGAGAGCTCTGGATCAACAAAATACATTAAAGCATCATATAAAGAGGATATTATTCTTTGGCTAAATAAATGTATCAACAAGTCGGCCAAGATGCCCATAATAAGGGAAACACTTGTACAATATCAAAACCATCTTAAACAACTAACAAATCAAAATATGGAAACAAAAGAAAGAGACGAGCTTGTTAGCCTTATGTTAAAAAATTCAGCATCAATAGATGCTTTTATGCAAGTCCAAAATGAATATCGCACGGCTGTTATAACAAAAGTAAAACAGGATTTAAAACATTTTGCTGAAAACAACTCGTTAGAATTTAATTTTTCTGTAGAAGAATTGCTTGGAAATGGTAAAGAGAAAGGATTTTATTTTAGAAAACGTGAATGGAGCAAATATGCTATTTGGATATATTGTGAACATCGCGAACCATACGATTTTTATATTGGCATAAGTAATTACAATGGAGAAATTTCTGAAGAGGAGTTCAAAAAAGTGCAGAATAAATTAGATTGTTTTGGAGGCTCCGCCTCAAGAGGGTGGCCTTGGGGATACACTTTTCTAGAAGAGCCATACCGTAACTGGTGGATAGGAAATGGCTGTTTCCCAGCTATGATAAACGGAGATTTCACAAAATACATTTCGGAATATGTATTAAAGATTATTAACGAGTTAAAAATTAAAAACATACAATTGGAGTAAGATAATGGGATATAAGAAGTATAATTTTGTAAGCAGCCCATTTTAGGTCGGAGTATGCCATTTTTAGCACAAACATTTATTTTGCAGCAATCAGATTTTGAAACGGCTAACAATGAGCGTAGTAGCTACTTGTGGCTATTGCTTAGAGAATCATCACCACGCACTCGCCGATGCAGAAGCCTGTGATCACTTCGCCCAAGTAATACTTTAGGAAAATCACTGCTACAATGTTTTACCGATTTCAAATAATTTCACCTGCCCAAAGGGCTTTGAAGAAATCTGTAACATAGTAAAGATCAATATCGCCGGAGCGTCTGGAAATGAAGTCACGGGAGACGATAATCTGCTTTGCTCCAGGGTGCTCTTCCACAAACTTCTGCAAACCTTTCTTGTGCTTGCTTTCTATGTGATCTGTTGACTTGATTTCAATAGCAATACGAGCATCTCCAATTATCGCATCAACCTCATCCTTATTGTAAGTATGCCAGTAGGTTAACTCTTCTTCGCAGTCCATATAGTCCAGATAAGCACGTATTTCCTGCATCACAAGATTTTCGAACGCGTGGCCGTATTCCGGAGTCTCGGGCATAAGGTGGAATCGGTGGAGTAGGTAATTGGGGATTCCCACATCAAAATAGTAAAATTTAGAAGTTTGGAGCAGTTTGCGCTTTACCACCTTCCTATATGCCTTAACTTCAAAGCCGAGCAATGTATCATAGAGAATCTTGAAATAGGCCTTAGCTGTGTTGACAGAAACTCCGCAGTCAGAAGCAATATTGTCATAATTTAATATCTCCGTATTCATAACGGCCGCCACTTCAAGAAATCGTTCAAATGTATCAATATTCTGAACAAGAGCCTCTTCTTCAACCTCCTCTTTCAAATAAAGGTTTATATAGCCCTGCAGACGCCTTCTCGCATCCTTTACATCGTAATGGCGAGGGATCATACCATTCTGGATTGCTCTGTTAAAGTCATAATCCGGAATCTCGGCATATACGAGCGGATAGAGATGTTCCTCGTTAGCGCGACCACCAAGTTGGTTAACGCCGGCTTTCTTTATCTTTCTTGCACTGGAACCGCTGAGGATAAAGTGAAGATCATTCTCCACCATCAATTTGTGTACAATATCCAAAAGTTCTGGAAGTTTCTGAATTTCATCTACAACTATCAGAGTTTTTGGGGGATACTTCACCAATAACTCGTAAAACTCCATAGTGCGACGCTTGAAACGTTTTCTGATGTCGGGGTCAAGGAGGTCTATGTAAATAGCATTCGGAAATCTCTCTCTCAATAAGGTGGATTTCCCCACCTGACGGCCACCAAACAGAAACATTCCTTCATCAAGGCGCTTCTCTATGTCAAATATTCTATGGTACATAACACTTATAAATTTATGCAATCACGTTGACGATTTTCTTGAAATATCGTCAACACCGATGCAAATTTATATACAATTCAAAAAAAATGCAAATTGCTCCAACGAAAGGTTTAATTGCTTGTGCCACTTTTTTGGAGGTTTGTGTAATACATTTATTACTACTGTATTTTGGATATTTTCAGTAAAGACATTTAGCTATTTTCGGGAATTTTTTGCGAAAACATTTGCGTAACTCGAATAAAAAAAACTATTCCTGCACCGAAATATAATACTCTCGTAAATTAGGCGTGATGGAGTAGATTAGAGTTATTCTCAAATATTCAAGAGACTTTAAACTTGTTTGCAGTACCAAGTACAAAATCTATTAATACTTTTCATAACAGAGACAGAAATAGGGATAAAATGTTATCTCTATAACTCCCACGTAGTTGTACCATCTTTATTGTCTTTTAATTGAATGCCCAGTTCTTTTAGAGTATCACGTATTTTATCACTCTTTGCCCAATCCTTGTTAGTACGAGCCTCTTTACGCTCTTCTATAATATAGTTCATCAATCCATCTATAACTTTTAATGAACTTGACTGAACCCCCGATGATTGGGAAAAGTCTTCGTCTATAAGACCAAGAATATCTATAACAACCTCTTTAAATAAACTCTTTATAGCATCCTTTTCGTGTTTGGCGACACTCAACCTCCCCTCTTTAATATTATTTACAATCTTTACGAGTTCATATATATAAGATAGGGCTATAGGGGTGTTCATATCATCGCAAAGAGCTGTAAAAATATCCTCTCTTATTTTTGCAATCTCTTGAGCAAGACCATCTGAAGATTTTTCAGTCTCCTTTAAAGAGTCTGCATCCTTAACAGCTTGCATTAACCGCTTTAGCCCCTTTTCTGCCGCTTGAAGTGCTGAGTTAGAGAAATCTAAGGTTCCACGATAATGAGCTTGTAAAATAAAGAAACGCACTGTCATAGGGGAATAACCTTTCTCTAAATTTGGATTCTCTCCACTAAATAATTCTTCTAAAGTGATAAAGTTCCCAAGAGATTTTCCCATTTTCCTCCCCTCTATGGTAATAAGGTTATTATGCACCCAATACCTTACACCACCGCACCCCCTCTGAGCAAAATTTTGTGCCATTTCACACTCATGATGAGGAAACATTAAATCCATTCCACCTCCGTGAATATCAAACTCTTTTCCTAAATATTTTTCCCCCATTGCAGAACACTCCATATGCCAACCCGGGAACCCCTCTCCCCAAGGAGAAGGCCATCTCATAATATGCTCGGGATTAGCCTTTTTCCATAACGCAAAATCTGCAGAAGAGTGTTTATCTGTTTGTCCGTCAAGTTCTCTTGTATTTGAAAATAACTCCTCTAATACTCTACCAGAAAGAGCACCATAGTGATACTTCTTACTATATTTTGCAACATCAAAATAAACAGAGCCGTTGCTTTCATAAGCGTACCCATTTTCAACTATCTTCTTTATAAACTCTATCTGCTCAATTATATGTCCCGATGCGTTAGGCTCTATGCTTGGTGGCAAAACATTCAACTTTGCCATAGCTTGCCTAAAATGGACAGTATATGTCTGAGCCACTTCCATAGGCTCAAGTTGCTCTAAACGAGCCTTTTTTGCTATTTTATCCTCCCCTTCGTCTGCATCTTGCTCCAAATGCCCTACATCCGTTACATTTCTTACATATCTAACCTTATATCCTAAGTTTGTAAGAAGTCTAACAAGGACATCGAATGTAATACCGGGACGAGCATGACCTAAATGTGGATCTCCATATACGGTTGGACCGCAGACATATAGCCCAACTCTCCCCGGATTTATAGTTTCAAATTTTTCTCTCTTTCTTGTTAATGTGTTATAAATAAAAAAGTCTCTCATATCTACCGATGCCACAAGAGGCATTCTGGGGCAAATTTAACTATTTATAGTAGATTTCATAACTGGAAAATCTATCTTTTGAGCAATAATTTCTGCAGTAAACCTCTCTTCCCCATTTTGAGCCTTATATCTGCTATATTTTATTTTACCTACAATGTTTACATAGGCTCCCTTTTTTAACCCTTCTAAACCCTGTAACTGATTATAATCCCAGAGAACAATATTATGCCAAGTTGTTTCCTCCTTGATATTGCCCTCTTTAGTTTTAAAAGTCTCATGCGTTGCCAAAGAGAATCTTACAACATTAGCTCCATTCTCCATCTGAGTAATTTTGGGATCTGCCCCAATGTTACCTCTCAATTCAATTCTGTTTAAAGTCCTATCCATAACTAAAAATATTAAACTTGTTGCAAAGAAACATGCCAATTTGCAAATAATTGCATTTTAAGCATTTATAAACGATTGTACCCGTTTACAATAAATATTTTACCCGTTGGCAACTAAACCACAAAGAACAGAATTACATTTACACCTAAATTATAGTTCTATTATTCCTTTACAAAAAGGTAAAAGGGTTAAACAGGGGGGAGATTTATCATGAAAAAAGTGAAAAAATGTATTGTTTGCGGTGAAACAATAACAGGGAGAACCGATAAAAAATATTGTAGCGATAGTTGCAGAAGTTACAATAACAATGCAATAAGACGCAATAAAATGCAGAAAATAAAAGGATTAGAATCTATCAACATTATTCATCGCGATATAATAGAACTTGGAATGAGAGATTCCATCTGGCACTTACGCTTTCTTGTTACTATCTGTAAAATCCTTAAAAAATTTTCTGTGCGAAAAGATAGAATAAATAAATAATTGCTACCTTTCGTAAAATAACTATAAAACCTAAAAATTACCCACTTTATGACCTCAAAATTTAGAATCAGACACAACATTATATTTTTATCTATCGGTATTTTACCTATTCTTTTTTCATGTAATAACCATTCTTCTAAAATCAAAGAGTTAGAAGCTCAATTAGATTCATTACGAGGAGATTACGGAACTCAAAAAAATACTTTAGATGAGGTTTTTGCCTCTCTTAATGAGATAGAGAATGGGCTAAAAAATATTAGAGAAGCAGAGAATATTCTCTCGGTAGAGACTTTAAAAGATGGGATAGAACTCCCTAACGATAAGAGAGAAAAGATAAAAAATAATATTATCGCGATACAGAATGCAATTAACCAATACAAACAAAAAATAGAGGAATTAAAAAGGGAGAATAATATAAAATCTGTAGAGTTTAGAAAAAGGCTTAATTCTATTCAAAAAGAGTTGAACGAAAAATCCAATATTATTGAAAAACTCTCAGAAGAACTTGAGGCTAAGAATATTATCATTAAAGAAAGAGATGAAAAAATAGAAGCATTAGATAGTACTATCTCATTTTTAGAAGAGAATATCAACTCTCTCCAAGAGCAGACTGAGAAGATGCAAAACACTATAAAAAATCAACAAAAAGAGATAAATACTGCATATTATATTGTGGGAGATAAAGATGATTTGGTAAAAGTGGGGGTTTTAACAAAAGGAGGTCTATTTAGCTCATCTAAAGTCTCTTATCAAGCCGATAAAAGTGCTTTTATTAAAATAGATTACACCCAAATATCAACTATTAGCACTAATTCTAATAAAGCAAAAATTTTATCTAATCATCCTAAAGACACATATAGTATAGAAAACATTGACGGAGAGGCTATTATAACAATATCTAAGCCCGAGGAATTTTGGGAGCAAACAAAATATTTGATAATCCAAACTAATTAAATTTAAGCATAAAAAATGAAAGAAAAGAACCCTTTACTTTCTCCTTCAAAAAACAAATTTGGTGCTCCTGCTTTTGATAAAATTAAACTAAACGACTATCTCCCAGCCTTTTACTATGCTTTAGAAAAAGGGAAAAAAGAGGTAGAGTCTATTGCAAATTCCAACAAGCAACCAACTTTTAAAAACACTATTGCTGCCTTAGAGTTCTGTGGAGAAGAATTAGATAATATTTGTTCCATTTTCTTTAATCTTAATGAGGCTCTATCTAATGACAAAATGCAAGAGATTGCCGAGGTTATTTCTGCTAAAACAACAGAGTTTTCTTTATTCATTTTGCTAAATAAAAATTTGTTCAAAAAGATAAAATTCATTTGGGACAAAAGAGAAGAATTAAACTTAAACAGAGAAGATTATAAGCTTTTAGAGAAAAAATATTATTCATTTATAGAGCGTGGAGCAAACCTCTCTGACAAGAAAAAAGAAATCTACTCAAAATATGTAGAGCAACTTAATCTTCTCTCTCTTAAATTTGGGAAAAATGTTCTTGATGCAACTAATCAGTTTGTTCTTAATATTGTTCAAAAAAAAGATTTAGAGGGGCTTCCAGATTTTGTAATTGAAGCTGCCAAAGAGGAGGCTAAAATTAGGTCTCTTAAAGGATGGGCTTTTACTCTGCAAGGACCAAGCTATATCTCTTTTTTAAAATATTCTTCCAACAGAACTCTTAGAGAAAAGTTGTGGCGGGCATATAATACAAGGTGTGTAGGAGGGAAATTTGACAACACTGTTTTTATTATCAAAATATTACAATTAAGAAAAAAAGTAGCCAAAATTCTTGGATTTAAAAATTATGGCGAATATGTCCTACACAATAGAATGGCAAAAAGTGTTGAGAATGTTGATTCATTTTTAAATGACCTTTTAGAGCGTGCTTATCCTTACGCTGTAAGAGACATTAAACAAGTCGAAAAATTTGCCAAGATTAAAATTATGCCTTGGGATTACCCATATTGGAGCAATAAGTTAAAGGAGAAGAGGTATAAGTTTTCTGATAGTTTTTTAAAACCATACTTTAAATTAGAATCGGTAGAAAAGGCTATTTTTCTATTAGCCAATAAATTATATGGTTTAAAATTCACTTTACAAAAAGATATTCCAACATACCATAAAGAGGTTAAAGTTTATAATGTTACAAACTCATCGGGAAAACATTTAGCCCTTTTCTATGTAGATTTTTTCCCAAGAGATAGTAAGAGAGGTGGTGCTTGGATGACCAACTTTAGAGAGCAACAAATCAGAGAGACAAAAGATAGAAAACAAACAGAGCTAAGACCGTTTGTATCAATAGTTTGCAACTTTACAAAACCAACTAAAACAACCCCTTCTCTATTAACCTATTCAGAGGTAGAGACTCTTCTCCATGAGTTCGGACATGCACTACATGGGATTCTTGCACAAGGGAAATATCCTTCATTAACAGGAACAAATGTGGCTCGCGATTTTGTAGAACTTCCATCGCAGATTTTAGAGAATTGGGGGTTAGAAGAGGAATTTTTAAAACTCTGGGCAAAACATTATAAAACAAAAGATAATATTCCTAAAAAGCTGTTAGATAGCTTAATAAAAGCCAAGAATTTTCATAGTGGCTATTTTTGTGTTAGACAGCTATCATTCGGGATTTCAGATATGGCACTACACACTAAGGTTAATTTAGACAATTGGAAAAAATATAACACCAAAGATTGTGTAAAAAAAGTCTTAGAATTGGAAAATAAATTGTGTAAAAAAACACAAGTCCTTCCTGCTATTAAGGGGTGTAATTTTTTAACCTCCTTTAATCATATTTTTTCTGGAGGGTATAGTGCCGGATATTACTCATACAAGTGGGCAGAAATGCTTGAAGCAGACGCTTTTGAATTGTTTAAACAAAAAGGAATATTCAATAAAACAATTGCAGAAAAATTTAGAAAAAATATTTTAAGCGTTGGGGGGACAATTGATGCCGAAACTGCTTATAAAAATTTTAGGGGACGAGCCGCAAAAATAACTCCGCTCCTAAAATCTCAAGGAATCGGCACAAGAATAAAACTTTAATTATCAAGTTGCTTTAATCGTTATAACTTCCTCTAAATTTGTGGTATAGTTGCCACTTAAATGTTCTCTCTTCATTTCCCATCTCTCAAGATTATCCCCCTTTTTTACAGATGCTCTGTTATATACAGAACTCCCTTGTATTGCTAAATGTAGTTTATTCCTCCCAAACCGTCTGTTCACATCATCTAATAACTCGTTAATTCTCTTCTCTTTAGAATAATTTTTCTTAATAAAAATGTTTTGCTGCACTTGATCTTGGGGAATTATTCTTTGAAGCATAACACCCGCTTTTTTATATTTAAATCCCGATTTGTAAATCGTATTAAGAGCTCTAACACTCTCCTCAACAATAGAAATTGTGTCGTTGGTAGCCTCTTCAAATTCTACGACCGCACTATTTGTATATTGCGGTAAATCCTCTCTAAAAGAATTTGTTGTAAGAAAAACTACAGCCATATATGTCGCCGATTGTTGAGCCCTTAATTTTTCTGCACAAGAGGCTGCAAAATTAGAAACCGCAACCTGTAATTGTTCTTTTTCTTCTATAAGAGAGCCAAAACTCCTACTTGTTGTAATACTTTGCCTATCAACAACTTTTTCTAAACTTATTACACTCTCCCCCCTTAATTCCATCAAACATTTTAAACCATTTACACCCATCCTCTTTTTTACCCAGTATTCATTTGCATTAACAAAATCGAGAGCATTACATATCCCTTCATCTTTAAGAAATTTAACACTTCTGTAACCAATTCCCCACACCTCTTTTATATCAAGCAATCTCAACGCTTTTTCTCTTTTCTCTGTAGAATCTATTATACAAAATCCTCTATATCCTTTATATTTTTTTGCATAATGAGTTGCCACTTTTGCCAATGTTTTAGTTGGAGCTATACCAACAGAAACAGGTATCCCTGTATATTTTCTAACCTTATAAACTATCTCCTTCCCTTTTTCTATAATCTGTGTCTTTGTTAAACCAGAAAAATCTATAAAGCACTCATCTATAGAGTATTCTTCTACCTTATTAACAATACTTCTTAATACATTCATAACCCTTCTGCTCATATCTGCATAAAGTGTGTAATTAGATGAGCAAAATTCAACTTCAATCCCTTTATTTATAAATTCTTGTTCTATTTTAAAAGCAGGCATTCCCATTTTTATCCCGATACATTTCGCCTCTTGACTCCTTGAAATTGCACACCCATCATTATTAGAGAGGACAACTACAGCCTTATCCAACAATTTTGGATTAAAATTTCTCTCACAAGAGACAAAAAAATTATTACAATCCATCACTCCGAAAAAATGTTTCTCTGCCATCTTTGCCATCTTCTTTACCTTTGATTTTTCTTCTGAATATCTTTAATTGAATATGTTACTACTCCCCAAATTAAGAACTCATCTTCCTTTGACACTTTCACTATTTTATATCTCTTGTTTTCTGGCACCAACCAAATAAAATCTCTCTCAAAGTGAATCCTTTTTAGCGTAAACTCTCCATATAAAGCACAAACAACTATATCCCCCTCTTTGGCTTGTAGAGATTTATCTATCACTATTATATCACCCTCTTCTAAACCTGCCCCCACCATAGAATCTCCAACTACTTTTCCTAAAAAAGTTGAAGCAGGATTCCTTATCAATTCCTTATTTAAATCTATACCACTCTCGATATAATCTTGTGCAGGAGAGGCAAAACCCCCTTTAATTCCCCCATCGGCGATAGGGAGTTTAACTTCACTTTCACCTAAAATGAGTTTATCTTTATTCTTAGACATAATATTAGAAATTCTATACAAAAATAAACTTAAAAAAAGAAAAAGGGTAATATGCCATTAAATAAAAAAATGCCAAGAAATAGGCATTTATCAATAATACGTATTTATAAGAAGTAGCGCGGGGCGGGCTTGAACCGCCGACCTCATGATTATGAATCATGCGCTCTAACCAGCTGAGCTACCGCGCCATCTTAATCTATCCTTTTTAAGAGATCTGGTGTTGAGATACCAGGATTCGAACCTGGACTAAGAGGACCAGAATCTCTTGTGCTACCATTACACCATATCTCAATGGGGTTGCAAATATAGATTTTTCTGTTATAACCGCCAAATTATATATCAATTTTTCTGTTATAACCGCTAAATTATACTATCTAACAAAACAACAGCCATCGCAGCTACACCCTCTTCTCTCCCGATATAGCCCGCCCCTTCTTCTTAAAAGATGTACATCGTGTTTAATAAAGAAAACCGAATGCCCATAAAGGGATCTTTCTGCCAATAGCTGCATCTATATCATCTGCTGCTATATAAGCATCGGCTTCGCCCTTTATTTGATTAAAATTTTTCTCCTTGCCTCCAACCTCTATAACAATATCTTTGTCTATACGAAAATCTCCTCTTTTGAATCCAGAATATTCTGTCAGATGAGAAGAAGATGCTATTTGTTGAGTAAAGAAAGTTTCTCTTACTGTTCCCACTTCGGGCACCCTTGGGGATAGCATATAAAGAAGATTTGTATTGTCTATGTATATTTTATCGGGTTTCTGAAGATCGGATATACTATAAATATCGGTGAATAACCTTCTTATTAAATTTGCTTCCTCCAAATCCTTGAGATATTTGAGTGTTGTTGCACGAGAAACTCCCGTTGTTCTTGAAAGTTTGGCAATATCAACTTCATAAGGGACCATACTTGAAATAGCCCATAGTAAGGCTTTTACCTTTCTGGAATTGCCCACATCAAGATTTCTGTATCTTGTCAGTTCTACATCTACTGTATAGTTCACAGAATTTTCGAGTTTTAAATAATAATTCTCCTTATTTTCAAAATAGAAAGGATAATATCCGAACTTTAAATAACGCCAAAAATGCTCAAGTGGTTGGCACTTTTCATTAATATAGGAACAATATCGGTTTGGCTTAGCCAACAAATCTGGTAGGGTTATAGGTTCTATCTCTAATCCGATGTCTATTTTCAAAAATTCTCTAAAAGAAAGACCTGGCATATCATATTGGACAATTCGGCGTGAAAGATCTGCTTGCCCATCATTGATCTGTATTAGAGACGAACCACTCAAGACTATATGAAGATTCTTGTAAAGGTCAAAGATTTCTTTTACTTCTCTACTCCAACCGCTATACTTATGAACTTCGTCTATAAATAAGTATTTTCCTCCTAACTTCACAAACCTATCTGCAGTCTCCACTAAAGTATTGGCAGAAAAATAATTTGTATCTGCCGAGCAATAAAGCACATGTCTGTCATCTGATTCAAAATTCTTCTTTATGTATTGTTGCATCAAAGTAGATTTTCCTACCCCTTTAGCTCCCCGAATGGCAATAAGCCTATCATTCCAATCTATTTTGTGCATAATATCTCTCACAAACCCCATAGGCACATGAGACAAATATGCATCATGCCTTTCAAATAATTTTTCCATGCAATCTTTATTTTAACGAAATTATCGGCTGTGTGTTATTTATAAATAACATTTTTATACTGCAAATGTAACATACATTTAACACATTTGCAAAGCAAGTGCGATTATTTTAAATTATACTATCTAACAAAACAACAGCCATCGCAGCTACACCCTCTTCTCTCCCGATATAGCCCGCCCCTTCTGTCGTGGTAGCTTTTATCGATATTCTATCTAACTCTTCCTCTATAAATGGGCGGATCCCCCTCTCTTTTTCACACTTCAGTATAAGTTCAGATAGTCTCTTTTTCATCTCTTTAATATATGGAGCTATTTTTGGCTTTTCAAGAAGTAATGTAATGTCTGCATTAGTAAGGGAGTAGCCTTTTGATAAAATGATATTGTAAGTTCTCTCTAAAAGTATTTTACTATCTATTCCTTTAAATTCTCGTTTCGTATCGGGAAAGAACTGCCCAATATCCCCTAAAGATAGGGCACCAAAAAGGGCATCACATAAAGCATGAATTGCTACATCTCCATCTGAATGGGCTACACAACCTTTTGAATGTTCTATTTTTACACCACCTATAACTAATGGCAAACCTTCCTTTAAAAGATGAACATCGTATCCGTTACCTATTCTCATATTTTTATATTAAAAGAGTAAAAATTAATTAACTTATTTAATCCACTTAATGAATTTTATCTATCATATTATAGACTCTAATATATAGCCCGCTCTTCTAAGTGGGCTTATTAAACCTATATTTAACTGATTTACAAGACAAGTGCTGTTTTATGCTCAAATTTATAAAAAATTTCTTATTATCTAAACCGATTCATACTTGCAAATTTTCTACACTACAGACAAACCTCAAAAATACAAATTAGGGGTTTGTTTTATATCTCTCCTATTAATTAGATTAAAATATATACCTTTGCAATTGTAAGTTTATATATATACTATTTTTATCATGGAAGAGGTTAGTAAAAGGGTACAAAAAGTACAAAGAGAGGTACAAAGACATCTTGCAGAGATTATACGAGGAAAGGGGATGTCGGTTTTTGGAGGAGCATTAGTAACAGTTAGTGAGGTGCGTATGAGCCCCGATCTCTCTTTTGCAAAAATATATATCAGCGTTTTCCCTTCAGAAAAAAGAGATTCCGTTTTGGCATATCTTAGTGAAAACAATAAATCATTTAGAGGAGATTTGGGTAGAGTTACCGCTAAGCAATTACGAATCGTTCCCGAAATACAATTTCTTGCAGACAATTCCTTAGATTATGCACAGCACATAGATAATATTCTGCAAAACAATCCTATACAAAACAGAGAAGAGGAGGATTTATGAAAAAAAATCTCCCCATATTTATTGCAAACCGCTATTTAATTTCAAAAAAAAGCCATAATGTCATAAACATAATCTCTATTATTAGCTCAACTGCTATAGGTTTGGGTTGTATGGCTTTAATCGTAGTTTTTTCTGTCTTTAATGGGTTTGGAAAAATATTGGAGGGGATGTATGACAGCTATTTACCAGATTTTATCATTGAATCAAAAAAAGGAAAAATTGTTAATCTTAATAGCACTACACTTATTGAGATAGAAAAATTTTGTAAGGACCAAGGTTTCTTTTCTCCTATAATAGAAGAGAATGTTTATGCTCAATATTCTAATTTACAATGTATAACAACACTTGTTGGAGTTCCCGATAATTATGAGCAAATAGAAAGAATTACTTCTTTAATAATTGATGGAGATTTTAAGTTACACTACGGCGTTGATAATCTGCTTAACAGAGCTATAGTCTCAGAGGGTCTTGCCTCTCAATTACATATAAAAGCACAATTTTCCGAGCCTTTATCATTATATTTTCCAAGTCGCACAGAAGATATATCTATTACTATGCCAATGGAATCTATTTTAAATGACGAAATTTTAGTTAGCGGTGTAGCAGATTTTAAATCTCAAGAGAATAATAACAAAGTTATCGCACCCTTAAAATTTGTTAGAGAGTTAATGGAATATGATGATGAACAGGCGAGCAGAGTTGAAATATACTTAAATGAATTTTCTACAAAAAACAAGTATAACAGCATAGAGGCAAAACTTAAAGAGATACTAAATAACACTGCAAACGGCACACAATCATATATCTTAAAAAACAAGCACCAGCAAAATCAAACCCTATATAGGATGATGAAAAGCGAGAAACTTGCTGTTTCCCTTATTCTATTTTTTATTATTTTAATTGTTGCAGTAAATATTTTAGCCTCTTTGTCTCTACTTATAATAGATAAAAAAGAGGATATACAGACTTATAAAAGTATGGGTGCTCCACTCTCCTTAATAAAAAGAAGTTTTATTCTACATGGCTGGTTTATCTGTATGGCGGGGGCTATTTTTGGAATTGTAATTGGACTTATTATCTGTATTTTACAACAAACTTTCGGATTTATCTCTCTCCCAGGAAATTTTGTAGTAGATTCATATCCTGTCTATATAAAGTTCACCGATATTATTCTAATACTATTTGGAGTTGGAGTTATTGGTTTTATTATGAGCTTTATCCCAAGTAGAGTTATTAAATAAAAGAAAAATCTCTAACTTTTAAAGATACCATAAATAGCAGAACCACTGCCCGACATAGAGACATATAATGCTCCCTGTTCAATTAGTTCATTTTTAATTTTTTGTAACTGCGGATATTCTTTAAATATCGGTTCTTCAAAATCATTTATTAAACAATCTTGCCACTCATGTATTGGCTTTTGAATTATTGTTGTTATCGAATCCTCTTGATTATTATTATCTCTCTCTTTTACCACAGAATAAGCATGTTGAGTAGAGATAAACAATTCCGGAAAAATAATTTTAAATTTAAACTCTTTTAAGAATGATGAAAAACACTCCCCTTTTTCTTTAAGTGGTTCAAGTATTTCACCTCTCCCCTTTACAATCATTGGAGAGTGAAGATAATTATTCTTATCGCGATAAAAATTATAGACAAAGAAAGGACAATCGCTCCCCAACATACCCGCATAACTCTCTAATTGTTTGTCTGTTAAACCTATACTAAATATCTCGTTTAACGCAAAAAGCGTATTTACTCCATCAGAACTTCCACCACCCAAACCTGCACCAATAAAAACATTTTTCTCTAAATGAATATTCACAGGGGGAAGATTAAAGTCCTTATCTAAAATATTATACGCTTTTGTACAAATATTATCTTCAACTCTACTATCTATAGTTAAGCCACTTTGCAAAAGTCTAACTTTTCCTCCCCCACAAAAACACCCTTCTTCTATTGTAATAACATCTGATTTTATGTTGCTATTACTCTCATCTACAGGATAAAAGAGACTCTCTATATTATGAAACCCATCTTTTCTTACCCCATAAACATAGAGTCCTAAGTTTACCTTTGCACTTGAAAGTATTTTCATACAACTTGAATTAGACAGCCATCCCGCTCTTGATATTGTCTGCCACAAGAACAAATATAATGCTTCGTTCCCTCCTCAGACAAATTTTTTAATCTTGTTCCGCACTCACAAACCCACCCTATTTGTTTTGCCGGCACCCCCGCCATTAGGGAAAAATCTTTAACATCTTTTGTAACCACAGCACCAGCAGCGATCATTGCACTTCTGCCAATAATGTGACCACATACAATTGTACTATTTGCACCAAGAGAAGCCCCTTCTTTAATAAGAGTTTTATCGTATTTTCCATGTACAGGGAAATGAGCCCTTGGAGTAGTTACATTAGTAAAGACACAAGAGGGTCCACAGAACACATTATCCTCTAATTCAACCCCTTCATAAACTGTAACATTATTTTGTATTCTTACTCCATTACCTATTTTAACATCTTTTCCTATGTTTACATTTTGTCCAAGAGAACAATTTTTACCAAGTTTTGCCCCAGACTGAATATGGCAAAAGTGCCATATTTTAGTACCTTCCCCTATCTCTACATTTTCATCAATAAAAGATGAGTTATGGACAAAATAACTTTTCATTTTTTGTATCAACCTTATCGCGATAAGAAAGCTTACAATTTTTCATTATTCTCAAATAGCTTTATAAATGCCTCTGTTCTCCTTCTGTTAAGGCTTAATTTATAAGCATGGTGAGAAAAAGTGCTTGTGCGATGATAGTCGCTCCCTGTGTATTCATACATTCCGCTATCCAACAAGTCTAATGCTCTTGTTAAAACATTTTTCCCGTAATAACCTGTTAAAGAGAGATAATTTAGCTGAAACTCTATACCTTTCTCTTTTAGAGATTCATAATTATCTCGGGTCATATATTTATATCTTTCTGGATGAGCCAATATCGGTGAATAACCCTCTATCTTAAGTGTGTACAAAATCTCATCCATTTCTAAAGGTGGAAAGAAGTAAGAAGTCTCCACAAGTACATGATGCCCATCTGCATAAGTTAATAGATCTTTATTTTTGACCTTGTCTAAAAACTCCTTGTTCATCATATATTCAGCCGCCAATCTAATGTCTATTTGGCCATTATACATCTTTTTAAAATATTCGAACTTCCTTGTCAAATGAGAATCGGAATAACCACCTATACGCTCTTTCTTAAACTCCTGCAATAAATCTATACTATCATACTCCAACTCGTTATAAGCCTGATTCACAACACTTGAAACAATTTTTTTTTCTTCAATTTCTCTCTTTAATTTATCCAAATCTTCGCTTATAGCATTTATATCATTATTTTTTTTAACAAACTCCCCTTTAAAATTTTGAGAATCACCATTTTCGTGATATTTAGAAACTTTATGAGAATGATGTGTTTTAGATTTATTCTCGTTTTTAAAGCTTAAAGGATCAACAACTGCTCCATTTTCACCCATTGCATGGGGGGTAAAATATATCCTCTTAACCCCTACTTCTTCCTCCATTCTTAATAGTTCAAAACTTGAAGAGAGAGAATTAAAACCATCATCTACCCCAGGTAATAGATGGCAATGAATATCTGTCACTCCATTTAAAAAATCTTCTCCTTCAATTTTTCTTTTTTTCTTAAACCAAAACATTTCTGATTTCTTTTATTTTTATAATTCGTCAAAGTTAAAAAAAATAAATTATTCTAAACCACTTAATGAACTTTATCTAAGTTTGATAAAACAAAAAGGTATTTATAACTTAGTTCTACAACTCCTCTTCTCTTGTTATTTCTTTATTTATTAATTGTAATATTTTATATAGTTGCATTTACTAATTAAACTTAGTGGTCGCATAAGCGATGTCAAGAATTTGCATTTCATATTTGTATTGAGTAAATTTGCACAGTGTATTGAGTAAAAATTTTTAAAAGGGGGTAAATTTCTATGTATCAAAGGAAACAATATCATACTCTACTATCAAGAATGAAGGAAAAAAGAGGCTTCATTCAAGTAATTATGGGCCCTCGACAAGTGGGAAAATCTACTTTAATGAAACAGGTTGTGAATTCTGTAAAAATCCCATTTGTCTTTCATATAGCCGATGCTGTACCAGCCACTCAGTTAAACTGGATTAGCGATTGCTGGAATGCGGCAAGAGCAAAAATGCGGATAGAGAACCTCTCCGAGCTAATTCTTGTTATTGACGAAATTCAAAAGATTGCGGGGTGGAGCGAAGTAGTAAAGAAAGAATGGGACTTTGATACTTTTTATGATATTAATTTGAAGGTTATCCTTCTCGGCTCATCAAGAGTAATGTTGGACAAAGGGCTATCTGTACCTCTGGCTGTCTCCTGACATTGGAAACAAAACATCTGATTTTTGCTCATAATTATTTACTATTTTATAAGTTATATTTCATTCAAAGGCGTAAGGCATTATAAATCTTTGTAAATATTCAGCCCTTGCGCCGGTAATTACAATGCAAAAGTATAACTCGCCAACCTCCAAAAAGGTAACATTTGTTACCGCAGCTAAACCAACAACAAGCAGAACTTTTTGCCAAGTTTGTTTTTCTATCTATATTGCAATTCAAAACTACCTCTCAATATTTGAAACTATGAGAAGAGCTGATAGAGAAATGGATGCCGCATTCGCCTTGGAAGTTTTTGACAAAGCGCCCTACATAACGGTAAGTTTCACAAGGCCAGATGGTACACCATACGGAGTGCCACTCTCTTTGGCACGCATAGATGAAAAAACATTCTATTTTCACTGTGCTACGACGGGAAAAAAGATAGAGTGTATTAAGGCTTGCCCAATCGTAGCACTCTCTGCTGTAACAAGATGCACCCCTACCATCGGCCCAAAAGATGGCAGTTTCACCCTCCAGTATAAATCTGCAATGGCTGTGGGAAGAGCAGAGATTGTTATGGAGCAACAGGAGAAGATAGAGGGGTTGAGAGCTATATGCCAACGCTTTCTACCGCACAATATGAATGCTTTTGATATGGCAATAGCTCGTAGCCTCAGTAGAACAGCAGTAGTGAAAATAACTCTCTCAGAATCTCCTACAGGCAAGCGCAAAGAGTACGACCGACAAGGAGAAGAG
Source organism: uncultured Bacteroidales bacterium (assembly GCA_946545765.1). Taxonomy (GTDB): domain Bacteria; phylum Bacteroidota; class Bacteroidia; order Bacteroidales; family UBA932; genus Egerieousia. Next base: position 23,639 of record CAMNNS010000002.1, read on the forward strand.
ATGAAATGGGGCAGATGCTAATAGCCTATTAAACAGAAGACTTACAGGCAGATACAAAGGTGCTAAAGAGGGTGCGGCTGCTTTCATCTGTGCGGAATAGAAACTCCGGATGCCACTGAACAGCCCACACAAACTTTTTGCTCGGCAGACAAATCGCCTCAATGAGGTCATCTTCCGATAGAGCCATTGTCTGAAGCTCCGGAGCAAGCTCTTTAATTGCCTGGTGATGAAGGCTGTTAACCTGCAAAGTCTGCCTGCCAAGTAACTCTTTGAGAGCTCCTTGCAGCTCCACTCTATGCACAGGTTGGCTGTATGGTCTGCCTTGTGAGTGCTCCTTACCATAAAAAGCAGAAATCATTTTCAGGCACGCCGGACCACAATCTACAGAATCAAATTGTTTATAGTGTGGAAATCCCATTTATTTGTAAACATTGATGGATTTCAAGTATTTATATTCCTCTCTATTAACAAAATCATACTCTATATTGTAATTTTTAATGTAAAGGACTGGTTGATCGGTCATTTTTATCATAGTAGTTATTTCTGATGGAATAAATTCTTTTTTAGAGTATTTAACTTTGATTGTCGTTTTCAACTTCTCAAACTTCATATTCAAAAAACTCCCATTTTCTGCTACTCTGCTGAATTCAAATACTTTTTTCTGCAAAGTATCATACTTTACTGATATTACAGAATTGTGTAATTCATCGAAGTAATTAAAATCTTTAGTATATAACGTATATGTGTTAATTTGCCCTTCTGTCTCCTTGTGAATAAGCAACTTTTGATTAAACTTAGCTTGTTCGTATATTTTTCTGTTACGATTATATAAAAATTCTAAACTCCAACCAGCTAAATAAATATTCCAAGCACTCCAAAATGTTGCTATGGAATCATTTGTCGGCAATAAAGAATAGTAAAAATATTCAGGCAACCGATTCCATGAAACAAAAGTTGTTTTTCCTTCCAAATTAGAAGCAATTGATTCCCCCTTTCCATCGTAAGCTATTGAATAAAATGTAGTAAATTTGCTATATGAAGTAGCCTTTTTATTATGCTTAATTATGTTTTTGTATTCACTTATTATTCTTTTATTTAACCCCTCTATTACAATAGGTTGTAGTGTGTCTGTAATCTCTTGAGCACACAGAGGAATAAGTGTTCCAATAAGACTTAGTATACTTAAACAAAATAATTTCATAATCATTTATGGTTCAAGATTAGTTAAGTTTATTTTTTCTTAATTCTTTTAACAAAATTAAGTATAAATTTTGATTCTATGCCGTTGATATGGTTTCTATAGTACCAAAATAATCCTAAAATCCCTCTCAGAAATTTTACTTCTAAAACAATACTTGTTTGACATTAAATATCAATTAGTTAAACAAATTTAATAATATTTAACTAATCTTGAACCCTTTTAAATATATGTAATAGCACTTTTTGAGAATAGTTGCGGTCGTTTCTATATCTAAACAAACGCGGATTATCTGCCTTGTTTTACTCTCAAAAATATGTACGTTATTTACATTTTACATATCTATTCTTCATTGGTTTACGAGATTATCAAAGACAACAATAATCATTGACTTGAACCATTTATAAAACTCCATAATTTCAAAAAAGGGTTACACTAATCTTTTAAAAGTTTATATTCTTTTTTTGAGGCTAATTTATAAAAGATATTGTAGGTATGAACAAATATCTTCAATTCTTTGGATTTCATAGATGTCTTTATCTCAGACAAATACATTCTTTTTCCCTCATATTTAGGAATTATTTCTATAGTATGCTCATCAGACGCTTCTGCTATAATCCCCATTCCTCCTCCCAAAAATTTCCGATAGATTTTCTCTATTCTATCCTCATTTGCATTTAACTCCACAACTGTCTGATTTTCCCTATTACTCCCCTCCATTAAACAATAGATTACCCTTCCTTTTTGCGAAATAATTTTACGCAATAGTAATTCTCTTTTTTTATGTACTCTCCTCAAATAATCTTTATTGGAAATTCTGTATAATATATTTGATGCATAAAGAATATTAAATGCGTTTTTAGCCATTACTAAAGAATCTACATCAGGAGAATGAGTAAGCCAATAATCTTTGACATACAACCCATTGATTGGAGGGCGTTTAAACGAAAATTCAATATTTCCGCTAAAATCCCCTTCTTTCTCCCCTTTATTAAGGAACTCGTAATAAAAATGACAGTGTGCCTTGTATGTATAATATGTTATCTCATATCTGTATCTAAATTTATCTAAAATTGAAAGATATTCCTCAAGAGTACGACCTCGTTCCGCTTCTACTGTAATCCCTTGCAATACTGCCTCTTCTATATTCAAACAAATGTCTCTTAAATTACCATTATAAACAACATTATTTGATTTAAAATTCGCATACTCTGCGTAAATGGTGTCACCAATTTTAATTTTGCCAATATCCACTGAATAAAGACCAAGAGAGTCGGTTATCCCGATTAGTTTATTGTTGTTGTATATATATGCAAAATTAGCAACCTCCTCTCCTACCTTTACTACAATGTTCAAAGTTTGGGCAAACACAAAACAAGAAATCGTTGCACAAAAGAACAACACTAATAGTAATCTTCTTCTCATACAACAAATTTTGAAGCAAAACTTTTTATCGCATCTATTATGATGTCTTGTGTTTGAGTTGTTAGTTCTGTATGTATCGGGAGAGATAAAACAGAGAATGCAAGTTCTTTAGAAACTTTTAAATCCTCTCCAGCTACAGCGATTCCTTTAAAAGCATCTTGCTCATTTAGAGGAAGAGGATAATAAATCATACTTGGAATTTCTTGTTTTGCAAGGTGTTCCTTTAACTTATCGCGATAAGATTTTTTAATTTTTAGTGTATATTGGTGATAAACATGAGTACTGTTTTTATTCTCAAACGGAGTTACTAAAAACTCCCCATTTGGGTCTAACTCTTTTAGTTTTTGTGTATAATATCGAGCGGCTTCATTTCTTTTTCTGCAATACTCATCTAAATATTTCAACTTAACATTGAGCACTGCGGCTTGAAGTGTATCTAACCTTGAATTGCAGCCTATTACTGAGTGATAATATTTGATTTTCTGCCCATGATTTGCTATCATTTTAGCATTAAGTGCAAGATTTGAATCCTTTGTAATTATAGCTCCTCCATCTCCAAAACAGCCAAGATTCTTTGATGGAAAAAAAGAGGTACAACCAAAAGATCCCATAGTTCCTGTTTTTACCTTTGTCCCATTTGAAAAGGTATAATCTGCCCCTATAGCTTGTGCATTATCCTCTATAACAAACAGGTTATGCTCTTTTGCAAATTCCAATATCGGCTCCATATCACAACTTTGTCCAAAAAGATGAACAGGTATGATAGCTTTTGTCCTGTTTGAAAACCCCCTTTTTATATTATCTATAGTAACATTAAAAGTGTCATAATCTACATCTACCATAACAGGCTTTAATCCTAAAAGGGCTATCGCCTCAGCAGAAGCAACATAAGTAAAAGCTGGCACAATCACCTCATCTCCAGCCTTTAATCCAAGAGCCATTAAAGATATTTGCAACGCATCTGTCCCATTTCCACAAGGGATAACAAATATTTCAGATTTTGCCCCATTTGATAAATATTTACCCAAATTGTCTGCAAAACTCTTAACTTGAAGACCGTTAATAAAGGCTGAACTTTCTATCACTTGACTAATGGCAGAATCAACTTCATCTTTAATTTTATGATACTGCTCCACAAGGTTGACCATTTCTATTTTTTTCATCGCGATAATTCTTTTAAATATTATTTCCAACCAAATGGATGAGGTGCGAGTGGCAGTTTCGCAAGAGGGTGATAATCTCCTTTCAACCCTATCGGGATAGAATTTCTTATATCTGAAACTATTTGAATACAATTTCTTGCTTCTGATATTCTAAAACCTTCTCCACAAAGAATCTTTTCATAACTACGGGTATGAAGTTCTGTAAATCCTGCACTAAATTCAAACTCCTCTCCATCTATA
>CAMNNS010000003.1 GCA_946545765.1 uncultured Bacteroidales bacterium
ACTAACCATTTTCTATCAGAAGTTTTACTTTCTTTCATAATTATATGGTTTGAAGTTCAAATATAGTAAAAAAGCAGACTCTTTTGGTCTGCTTTTAAACTTTAAAACTTCTTCTCAGATGAGACTGTTAGTTTTTTTCTTCCTCTACGCCTGCGAGCTGCAAGAACTCTTCTTCCGTTAGGGGTGCTCATACGCTCCCTAAATCCGTGTTTGTTGCGCCTTTTACGTATAGAAGGTTGAAATGTGCGTTTCATATCTTTAAAATTTTAATTTTCTTCGAAATGGAGTGCAAAAGTAAAATAATATTTTTTAAAAGACAAATTTTTCTTTAATCAGATATAGGGAGATTTGCTAACTTCTAATATGTAGAAGTTTCTTTTCAGAGAAAAACTCTTCACTAAACCACTCTTTGATTTGATAAACTTTAACATTCTCTAAATAGACAACCCTTTTTTTTGCAGCTTGTGCAAGCTCCTCATTTACATCTCCCCCCTTTAGGGCTAAAATTCCATCGCTATACCTCCCCTTTACCCATGGGATAAAATTATCTAATGAGGTTACTGCACGAGATACTATCCAATTAAATTTTGAGGATGGGATATATTCTTTTATATCAATCTCTTCTGCTCTTCCTTTTATAGCTTTTGCATTGTTTAGCTGCAAAGAATCTATAATATTCTGAACAACAGTTATTTTCTTCCCGATAGAATCTACAAGTAGAAAATTTATATTTGGGAAAAATATAGCTAATGGTACACCGGGGAATCCCCCCCCTGTTCCAAGGTCCATAATATTTAACTGTGGCACATTCTGTTTGTAATAATTATTAATAAAATGAGCAATAGAGAGGCTGTGAAGTATATGATGAGTGTATAAGTTATCTATATCGGTTCTACTAATCACATTGATTTTATTATTCCACTCCTTATATAGTGGCATTAGTGCTTCAAACTGTTCTATCTGCTTAGCACTAAGTTCTTTAAAGTATTTCTTTATAATCTCTATATTATCCATCAGATAATTATTTCTTTTTTGCACCTATTTTTTTTGCCCTTTTTTGAGCAAGAGGGGAATCTTTTAATATAGCAGCCAATTGGTTTTTGGCTCTATTAACCCTTACCTTTGCTGTGCTGATTTGTATATTCAACTCTTTTGCAATCTCCTCATAACCATATCCTTCAACTGCATATAAATATATTGCATCGCGATACTTGTCTGATAAATGATTGATAATATCTTTTGCGTTCTCAAATTCTTGACTCCCTATAAGTTTGTCCTCGGGGTTATCTTTTATACCATTACTGAGATTTCTAATATCTTGAGAGTTAGAATCTGTTGATAGTGAGTTTTCTGTATTCTTACTCCTTCGGATATAATCTATGGTGGTATTTTTGGCAATGTTATATAACCATGTGGTAAACTTAAATTTAGAATTGTACTTCCCAATATTTCTAAAAGCTTTATCAAAAGTCTCTTGACATATATCTTGGGGTTCTTCGCTCATCTCCCTTAATCCTACATTTACTCCGTTGTTCTTTAGAATTTCTGATATATGGGATATTAAGCCATAGTGATACCGTTCGAACAATATAGTAAATGCAATTTGTTCATTATCCTTGGCAAGGGCTATAAGCTCTTTGTCTGATAACTTAATATATGAGTTAGTGTGCTTGTAACCAGTTTTTCCCATATCCACAATCTGCTATTAAAGGAACATTTAGTTTAACAACATTATTCATCTCTTCCTGAGCTATTTGCATAACTTTCTCTAATTCTTCTTTTACAACATCAAAAACAAGTTCATCGTGAACCTGAACAACCATTTTACTCTTTAACCCTTCTTTATCTAACCTTTTTGCAATATTTATCATTGCAATTTTGATAATATCTGCGGCACTTCCTTGTAATGGAGCATTTACGGCATTTCTCTCATTAAATTTCCTAACATTTACATTTCTGGAGTTTATATCTTTTAAATATCTTCTCCTACCATAGATAGTCTCAACATAACCTTTTTTCCTCCCATTTTCTACAATATCTGAGATATATTTTGCGACTCCGGGATATGTTTTAAAATAGGTCTCTATAAACTCTTTAGCCTCCTTAACTCCTATCTCCATCCTTTCACTCAAACCATAGGATGAAATCCCGTATATTATCCCAAAGTTTACTGTTTTGGCTTTTCTTCTCTGTTCGTTTGTAACCCTATCCAAATCAATACCAAATAATTTTGAAGCAGTTGCAGAGTGTATATCTTTTCCACTATTAAAATCTTCTATTAAACCTCTATCTCCACTCAAATGAGCCATTATCCTCAACTCTATTTGAGAATAATCGGCAGAAACTATATAACCATCGGGATTAGAAGGGATAAAAGCTTTTCTAATTTCTCGCCCTCTCTCTGTCCTGATAGGTATATTTTGCAGATTAGGGTTATTTGAACTTAATCGCCCTGTTGCTGTAAGTGCTTGATTAAAATTAGTATGCACTTTGCCACTCTTTTTGTTTATAAGTTCGGGTAAGGCATCTATATATGTAGAGAGAAGTTTTTTAAGATTTCTATATTCAAGTATATCCTTTATAATAGGGTGGTTAGTTCTAATATTATTTAATGTTGCTTCATCAGTTGGGTAATTCCCTTTAGAACTCTTTTTAACTTTGGGATCTACTTTAAGTTTTTCGTACAGAAGAACACCAACTTGTTTAGGTGAAGCTAAATTTAGAGAAGGCTCCCCAGCTATATCTCTCGCTTTTTCTTCTATTTCCTTCATTTGTTGTGTAAGCTCTTTGCTATATGTTGCAAGTTGCTGGAAATCTATTTTGACTCCGGCAATTTCCATATCGGCAAGAACTTTTATCAGAGGCATTTCTATATCTTGATAAACTTTTATTACCCCACCCAAAGAGGCAATAAGTTTTTCTTTTATAGCCGAATAGACAGAACAAGTTATAGCAGCATTAACAATAACTACTTCATTATCTTCTGATGTAGCACTAAATAGATCTAAAGGTTGCTCTATTTTTTCTCTATCTCCATTGTTTATAAGCTCTTCTAAATTTGTATTTATTTGTTCTCTAAGTATAAAGTCTATAGAGTGGCTAATTTCTGGATTTAATAAGTAGTGGAGAATTTGTAAATCATAAAACTCCCCATTCAACTCTATATTATACTCTGTTTTAATGAATTTGTAAATCCTTTTTAGCCCATATCCCACCTTCCTAATCTCTTGATTCTTAAAAATATCAGCTACCAATTCTGAGATACTCTCCTCTCTGCCTAATAGTGTATATATAAAGCAATTATTCTCTTTTTTGCTACCTATCACGATACAATTGCTTGTCTCTAATAAGTTTAGATATATCTCTTTATATTTTAAGGCTAACTCAACTACCTTTTTACTCTCTTCTTTCTCTATTGTTGGGGGGATTATTTTAATCTCTTTATCTCTCTCATCTTCTGGGAAGTCTTCTATTTGTTCTATCTCTATTTTTGTGTTTGGTAAATCTGCCGGATTATTAGAACTTGTAATTAACTTTTTTAAAGAGTTAAACTCATATAGAGAAAACAACTCATTAACCATCTGCATATTAGGTTGCTTAACTCTTGTTTGCTCAGGTGTTATCTCTAACTCTACATCTGTTTTAATAGTTACTAAAAACTTGCTTAATTTTAGTTGCTCTATAGAGTTTTTAATGTTTGCCCCTTGTTTTGTAGGAAGCTCATCGATGTGTTCTATTAAGTTCTCTATATTAGAGTATTCACTTATTAGTTTTTTTGCCCCAACTTCGCCAATACCTTTAACTCCGGGGATATTATCCGATGTATCTCCCCAAATAGATAAAATATCTATTACCGATTTAGGATCGCTTATACCATATTGGACGCAAATCTCTTTTTCTCCAATAATCTCAACAGAACCATTACCACCTTTAGGTAGTTTATATTGGAAAATATTCTCGTTTATAAGCTGCCCATAATCTTTATCTGGGGTTACCATATAAATTTTATTTTCTGAATTGCCCCATTGCTTTGCGATAGAGCCGATTATATCATCTGCCTCCACACCATCTTGCATTAAAAATGGGATATTTAGTGCAGTTAGAATCTTTTTTAGGGGCTCCATAGACTCTATTATCAACTCTGGTGCGGGGGGTCTGTTAGCTTTATAATCTTTAAAAATACTATGTCTAAAAGTCTTTGCATGAGAATCAAATACAACTGCCAAATGTGTAGGATTTTCTTTTTGGATAAGTTCCAAAACCATTTTTGTAAAGCCAAAAAGAATAGATGTGTCAATCCCTTTTGAGTTAATCAAAGGGTGTTTCAGAAAAGCGTAATACATTCTGAAAATTTGAGAGTGACCATCTATCAAAAAAAATTTATTCATTGTTTCTTATTTATCGTTTGTCCATTCGGCATAGGAAGTTGCAGTCTCCCATAATCTTATACTATCAAGTTTTATGTTTGTAGGGAGTTTTTCTATTATCAACTTTGCAAAATAGCTAACAAGTTGCTCGCTTGTTGGTTGAAAATCTGTAATAATTGTGTTGCCGTACTCCTTACTAATTTGTTCTGCCAATGGGGCATCTTGTTTTAAAATAAGAGAGTGGTCAAATTTATCGATAATTGTCTCATGTATAATTCTTTTTAAATCGCCAAAATCTATAACCATTCCATTTTTTGGAGAGGAGATGTCGTTTATCGGGTCACCATAAACTGTTACCTCCATTTTATATGAGTGACCATGGATATGACAACATTTTCCGTCATAGCCTTTAAGGGCATGTGCCCCCTCAAATCTAAACTCTTTTGTAATTTTTATCATTGATTATCAATCTGTTTTTCAAACCTAAAACTTTTAATATGGGAATCAAAAACGACCCCTTCTACATTAAATATTTTATCTAAGATATTTTTATCTATAAGTTCTTGTGCTGTTCCGCTAAAAAAGCCTTGTGAAGTCATAATCCATAATTTATCGCATACTTGCATTGCAAGTTGTATATCGTGAGTGGAGAAAATAATAAGCTTCTTCTCTCTCTGTGATATGTTTTTTAAAAGTCTTGTAATTAAGAATTTATTAGCTATATCTAAAAAGGCAGTAGGCTCATCTAATAATATGATTTTTGAATCCTGTACTAAAGCTCCTGCTATAGTAACTCTTTGATATTCACCATCGCTGAGGCTGTTGCAATACCTATACTCAAACCCTTCTAATCCTACAAGTTCTAAAGCTTTTTTTATTCTTTCCTCCTCTTTAGAATTTAATTTGCCAATCCAATTTGTTCTGTAATATGTGTTTATGCTTATTAAATCTATAACTTTTAGATATTCTGTCTTTTCTATGATTGGGCTAACATAAGAAACAAGCTGGCTGATTTCTCCTTTGTTATATTTATCTAAGGGGTAATCTTTATATAAAATCTCCCCTTTGTTTTTGCTAAATTTAGGTTCTAAATTTGAGATAGTTCTGAGTAGGGTACTCTTGCCCATTCCATTAGAACCAATAAGTGCCACAAGCTCACCTTCACCCTGCTCAACATTTATATTAGAAAAGATTATCTTTTCTCCATATCCAAGAGTTAAATCTTTAATCTTTAGGAGATTACTCATTGCCTTGCTTTATCAGTTGGTATGTTAGAGAGCGTACTGCATTATTCGGACTTTGTAATGGGGGATTATTTTTTAAAATAGATGCAGTGTATTCTAAGAGTTGCTCTGCTTTTAATCCTTTTTTTATAATTGTTCCATCTGGAGCAATAATTAAAAGTTGTGGAATGCTTGTAAAACCATAGAGTAACATAGGGGTATTCCCAACATTTAATAGGACATCCCATTCTATTTGATATTTTTCAATTGCCTTTTTAGAGTCTATGTATCTGTCATTTACAGCAACACTTAAAAAAGTTACTCTATCTTTAGGTAGTTCATGATATGCATTTCTAATGGTTGGAATTTGTTGAAGACATGGTGCACACCAACTTGCCCAAAAATCTACAATTACATATTTATCTTTTCCTATAAAATCACTAAGTGAGAGAATGCTGTTGGGATCTTCGTGATCTTGTATTGCACCAAAATCTACATACATATCAAGTTCGGCGGGATATTTCTTGTTGCTGAAATCATACGTCTCGCTATAATACACTTTTTTATTGTGTTCAATTTTGTCTGCTTCAGATGAATATATTTCTACATTATTTAGTGAGAGAGGATTATTATATGTAGTTTTCTTATTTAAACTTTTTGTTTCAAAGTAGTGTTTATGTTTTATAGGGGTTGTTATTTTACCCTCTTCTACTTTTTTATACGCTCTTTCCTCTGTTTGAGGAATATTTTTGTTGGCCTCTTGTGCAAAGAGGTTATTAAGAGTAAATAAAAAAGTGATAATTAAAACTACCTTAAATACTATTCTCTCTTTTTTCATTGTAGGTATCTGTATAGAGCAATTCAAAAAAAACACTAATTTTGTTAGGTATTAAAAATATTTCTTATGCAGAGTCAATCATTATGGTCTATAATACTGAAAGACCCTTTAATTATAGTTCTATTCATAGTTCTAATCCTTCTATTAGTCCTTTTTATTTTTGTCCGTCGTAGAGGGAGTAGAAGATAATTAGTAGTAATTTTAGATTTATTGCTGAGAGAATTTCTTTATTTGCTCAGCGATAAAATCTTCATCTTCAAAATAATCTATTTTCATAGCGTGCCGTACCTCCGAGAGGGTTTGAGCTGCGACAGCTCTTGCTTTCTCTGTACCCTCTTTTAAAACTTGGCAGACATACGGTATATCTTTTTCAAACTCTTTCCTTCTGTTTCTGATAGGTTCTAACTCTTCTAAAAGAATCTTCTCTAAAAACTTCTTAATCTTAACATCACCTAATCCACCCTTTTTGTAGTGCTCTTTTAGTGCTTCTAAATTTTCATATTCAGGGAGATAGAGTGAAAAATGTTCTTGTTTGCAAAATGCGTCGAGATAGGTAAAAACAGTATTGCCCTCTATATGACCTGGGTCGTTTATATTAATATGAAGAGGATCTGTGTACATACTCATAACTTTCTTATGGGTATCCTCGTTACTCTCTGAAAGGTAAATACAGTTGCCCAAAGATTTAGACATCTTAGCCTTACCGTCAGTACCCGGCAATCTGCGACATACACTATTTTTAGGGAGAAGTATATTAGGCTCTATAAGTACAGGACCATAGATTCTATTAAAACTTCTGACAATCTCATTAGTTTGTTCGAGCATTGGTTTTTGATCTTCTCCAACTGGAACAATGGTGGCTTTAAATGCTGTTATATCAGCAGCTTGTGAAATGGGGTAGGTGAAAAATCCTGCCGGTATCCCTGTACCAAAATTTGCTTCCTCTTGAGACTCATCTGAGAATCCTCTCATCTCTATCTCACTTTTAACTGTAGGATTTCTTTTCAATCTTGCAACACTTACAAGATTCATATAATAGAAAGTAAGCTCTGTAAGTTCTGGTATTAAGCTTTGTATAAAAATAGTAACCCTTTTAGGGTCTAACCCTACAGAGAGATAATCTAAAGCAACTTCCAAAATATTTTGCCTTACCTTATCGGGATTGTTAAAATTATCTGTAAGAGCCTGAGCATCAGCGATAAAGACAAACATATTCTCATAATCCATGCTATTTTGTAACTCTACTCTCCCCCTTAGCGAGCCTACATAATGTCCAATATGTAACTTGCCTGTAGGGCGGTCTCCCGTTAAGATTACCTCTTTCTTCTCCATAATAATTTGTTAGGCAATTATATGTGTTATTTAAAATACTCTTTGACTGCAGTTTGGGTATAACTTAAAATATCGTCTCCCCTTAAACCTCTTTTTAAGATTTTCCCATCTGGAGCAAAAACAATTATGTGTGGTACGCCAGTGATTCCGTATAGTTTAACAGGCACTTGCCCAGCATTAACAATCTGTTCCCAGGTGATATTCAATTCTTTAGCAGCAGCAAGAGTGTATTCTAATTTATCGTAAACTGCAACACTCAAAACAGTAACTTTATCTTTAGGTAATGCATCGTAAGCCTTTTTGATATAAGGGATCTCTTTTCTGCAAGGGCCACACCAACTCGCCCAAAAATCTACAATAGTTATCTTACCTTTGCCCACATATTTACTAAAACTTACAATAGAATTGGCATCATCAGGATTTTCTTGTATTGTAAAATCTATAAACATACTCCCCTCTGTAGGAATATTTTGTCCAAAAGAAATTGTGGTTGCAAAAATAGTAGCAATTAAAAAGAAAATTTTTTTCATATTCAAATTGATATTGATTGCCAAATATAGTTAAATTAGATTTAAATTAGTGTAGATATTGTAAATTTTTCTCTCCACTAAGTTCAATTAGTAAATTCAACTATATAAAATATTACAATTAACTAAATAGAGAAATAAAAAGAAAAGAAGAGTTTCCCCTTCTTTTCTTTGTTAAAATTGCCTAATTTTTTTCTTTATTTAACTAATCTATCATTATAATACATAATAGGTGGAGTATGTTGGCGAGGTAGTTTTATTGGTGATTTACTCTTGAATGGATTTACTTTTACTTTATCATTATCTACAAATTCAACTATATTAGGTCTATTTTCATCTCTATATGCAGTAATCATAATCCTTCTGTATATCTGCCATCTACTTTGAGTATTAAAGTGAAGTATATTATCTATCATACAACTATTCTCTTCTGAACGCCAAACTCCTTTTTTGTACAATAGTGCACCTTCATGTAATCCGATATTAGCCCCCTCATATCCTTGACGTCCTATGAATTGAGCCCATTCGCATTTAGTAGCGTCATTGATAAATGTAGCATTTCCATATACCCCTATTTTACTGAACCCCTTCCACATTTCTCTATTTTGTTTATCAGAATCTGGAATTTGTTGATCATAATAAGTATATTCATCTGCCAACAATCCAAAGGCGTGTCCACCAAACTCGTGAACTTGTGTTCTTAAAGCCATATCATTCCATCCTGTAGCTTTTGCAGGTGTATTTGCTACTGATATGACACCAAAACCAACACCTCCACGATAACGCATTGTACATGTTCCAGCGTATTCGTCTTCATTTATAACAATACTTACTGGAGCCCATGAGAGGGTTGTATATAGTTCTACATCTGAATTGCTATTTATGCCTGGTATATGTTTTACAACCGCAATTACGCTATCAAAATTGTGACTAATGTTAGTAGAATTTCCCCCTTTCCATGTACACTTAAATCTTGTATCAACTGTTTTCGCTGGATTTTCCACACTCATTCCAGCCTCTTTTGAATAGGCAGCAATTTTGTATATAGTAAAATAGTTTCTATATGTTTTATAAGGTTCTACAGAAAACAGAGCCTCAATATGACTATTTACATCTGTATCAAATTTTCCACCATATTTATATGAATCTCTTGTGTAACCATCTCCAGTAAAGATTAATACTACAGGGTGAGGTGCCCCTGCAGATGCTGTTTGATAAATTTGATACTCGCAATCTTCATAGTAAGATTTTGTTGTACCAGTAGTAAATGTAATAACATCACTTTCGGTTTTTCCCCCTTCATATCCGTCATCGGCAGCAACCTTGTAATAGTATTTTGTACCTTCTTCTAAAGTCTCGGTAGATTTAATTTTTGTATCTTTTGTAGGTCCTAATGATTTCCAAGTTATATTATCTTTTGAATACCATATAGTATATTGTATTTCATCTCCATCTGCATCAGTAGATGCTGTCCAAGAATATTCAGGTTGAAGTCCAATGTTATTACCATTAGGTGCAAGGTTTGTTGGTTTAGAAGGGGCATTATTAGGTACACCTTTCTTGCCTAAAGGTAATTGAGCACTATATTTACCAGATTGAACAATAAGGTCATAAGATTTAGCCTTTCTCTCGGTATTAGCTTTGGTTTTAACTTTGACAGTTGTATTTCCTTTGCCAGTCACTTTATCAAAACTATCAATCCAATCAGGTAAATTATTTTTCTTAATTTCCCAATCTCCCTTACATTTGATTTCAAATGAATTTTCTGATGCTTCATGAGATATAACTAATAGACTTGGGGATATTGAAATCGGTGCAGATATGGCTTTTGTCTTAAAATTATGAGTATTACTATTTGTACTGCCCCCATTTCCGTCCATTGCCCTTACATAAAAGTAGTATCTTGTATTTGTTTCTAACTCTTGAGTTGCAGGAGTTATATGTGTTGTATCTTTTGTACTTCCTAATTTAATGTAAGAGCTATTAGCCGTTGAATAAAATACGGTATATTCTATCTCATCTCCATCTGGATCTGTAGATGCTCTCCAGATAAATGTAGGTTTAGAATCCTCCTCAAGACCTAATGGTGCAATGACTACAGGTTTAGAAGGGGCTCTATTTGGTCCAGCAGCCTTGTTTAAAGTTATTGAAGCACTATAAGTACCAGATTGAACAGTAAGAGTATAAACTTTATTCTGTCTCTCTGTATTAGTTTTGGTTTTAACTTTGACGGTAGCATTTCCTCTACCATTTTCTTTATCAAAACTATCAATCCAATCAGGGAGATTATCTTTGTTGATTTCCCAGTCTCCCGCACATGTGATCTCAAATGAGTTTTCATATTCTTGATAAGGTATATCTAACTTATCTGGTGATATTTTAATCTCTACATATATACCCTTAACTGTAGTAAAACTTGTAACATCACTCTCTGTTTTTCCCCCTTCATATCCGTCATCTACAACAACCTTGTAATAGTATGTTGTATTTGTTTCTAAAGTCTCTGTAGATAGAATTGTTGTATCTTTTGTAGCGGCTAATGATGCCCAAGTTGTATTATCTTTTGAATACATTACAGTATATTGTATCTCATCTCCATCGGGGTCTGTAGATTTTGTCCAAGTAAACTTAGGAGTGAGGTCAATGTTGTTACCTTTAGGTTCAATGATTGTTGGTTTAGAAGGAGCATTATTAGGTGCAGCAGCCTTTTTTAAATTTATTGAAGCACTATAAGTACCAGATTGAACAGTAAGAATATAAGTTTTACTGTTTTTCTCGCTATTAGCTTTGGTTTTAACTTTGACGGTCGCATTTCCTTTACCATTCTCTTTATCAAAGCTATCAATCCAATCAGGTAGATTATTTTTATTCATTTCCCAGTCTCCACTACATGTGATTTCAAATGAATCTTCTGATACTTCATAAGGTATATCTAAATTATCTGGAGATATTTTAACTTCAGCAGGTATAATACTACGTTTTTGTGTAATAGTTGTATTAGTACTTGTTGTCCCTGAAGTAAAAGTAATTGTGTAGGTTTTATCACTACTACTTGTATTTGCAGGGATAGTAGCAACTACATTAGTAGTACCACTTTTTCCACTTGCTGGTGAGACTTTTGCTCCATTATTAGCAGTTGCAGTCCATGCAGCATTAGCATTTACAACAATAGTAATATCTCCTCCTGCATTATCAACTGTTGTAGTTGTTGCAGATGCGGTTATCGAGGTGTTTATTGGTTTCTCTTTGTTTTTGCCACCGCAACTAACTAAAGAAGAGAATAAAAAAATGAAGAAAACGATTTTTACCAGATGAAAATAGCTTTTTTTCATAATTTGAGATTGTTAAAATTAGGTTTGTGGTGCAATATAATAATAATCTTAAATATTTTTTATGATTGCACTAAAAATAGTAAATTCAACTATATAAAATATTACAATTAACTAAATAGAGAAATAAAAAGAAAAGAAGAGTTTCCCTCTCTTTTTTGGTTAAAATGACTAATTAGAATCTGCTAGTTTATTGGCATATTCCAAGGCGGGCACTATATTATCAAATATATTCTCTTTGCCTATCTCTTTGTCTAATCCAAAGCGTTCTAAAGTACTCAAAACTTCTGGTCTTACTCCCGATAGGATAACTTGAACACCTCGTTGTTTAGCCATTCTGCAAAGATTCCCAAGATTTCTAACCCCTGTTGAGTCTATAAAAGGTACTTTACGCATTCTTATAATTCTGCAAATTGTCTCATTTTTATGCCTATTTTCCATCTCCTCTGAACGACTTGCAAGACCAAAGAAATAAGGGCCATTGATTTCATAAACCTCAATACCTTTATGAATATCAAGATGCTCTATATCATCAGATTGTGCCATGTCATCATCTTCTGTAGCAGCTAATGTATCTGCCTCAATTACACGGATAGATGAGGTTTGCATTGTGCGTCTTACAAAGAATATAATTGCTAACAGAATACCAAATTCTATTGCAACTGTAAGATCTACAATAACAGTTAAAAAGAATGTTAGAAGAAGAACTGCTACATCTGTTCGCTCTCCGCGAAGTAAAAATTTAAAAGATCTCCATTCGCTCATGTTATATGCAACAATTATTAGAATTGCGGCAAGGCATCCTAATGGTATATATATAACATAAGGCATTAAGAATAAGAATATTAGTAATAGGGCAAAAGAGTGAACTAATCCCGATACAGAACTTTTTGCTCCATTATTTATGCTTGCCATTGTTCTTGCAAGTGCCCCTGTTGATGGAATACCACCAAACAATGGAGTTACTATATTTGCTACCCCTTGTGCGATAAGTTCTGTATTAGAGTGATGTTGTTTACCAGTAACTCCGTCTGCTACCATTGCAGCAAGTAAAGACTCTATAGCACAGAGCATTGCAATAGTAAATGCTGGTGAAACAAGTTCTCGTATAGTTTCGTAATTGATATTAGGAATAGAGAATTCTGGCAACGCCATACCTGTGCTTAAACCTGGGAATTTGCTCCCAATTGTAGCAAACTCTACCCCTGTAGTATTTGTTAAAATTAGTGAGATTGCTGTCCCAAGAATAATTGCAATTACAGCTCCGGGAATTTTTTTACTCATATATCTATTCCAGATAATTATACTAATTAAACACAGTGCACTAAGTGCTGTTTCTAACCAGTTTATTTCCCCTATATTACTTAGGTAACAACCCCATTGAGGGATAAATCCCGAAGGGACATCTACATTTGTTAATCCTAAAAAATCTTTAATTTGAGTGGAAAAAATTGTTAGAGCGATACCACTTGTAAAGCCAACAATTATAGGGTAGGGGATAAATTTGAATATTGCCCCCATTTTGCATACACCCATTATAATAAGAAATATTCCTGCCATTATGGTAGCAATAGTTAGTCCGGTCATACCGTATTTTGCTATTATACCGGCAATTATAACGATGAATGCCCCAGTTGGGCCACCTATCAAAAATCTCGAACCTCCAAGAACGGCAATAATAAAACCTGCAACTATCGCAGTTATAAGACCTTGTTGTGGCGTTACTCCCGATGCGATTCCAAATGCAATTGCAAGGGGTAATGCAATAATGCCGACGATTACACCTGCAATTAAATCAGATACAAGATTTTCTTTATTATACCTCCCCTTTTTAAACAGATGGAAAAATTGGGGGTTAAAAACTTTATTTATTGCCATACTTACAAACTAAAATAATAATTTGGGCAAATGTAATATAAAGTTGTTATCAAAGAATCACTATAATAAAAAAGCTTTATAAGTTCTCTTTTTTTTTCTAACCACTGATTAGGGCTTTTAGTCTGCAAGAATCTCCATTAATTCTGTGTTGAACCAGATATGTTCTTTGCCGATTGTTTCATTTTGACACTTTTCTTTTTATCTGTCAAAAATAAAAGCCCAACCTATATCGGTTGGGCTTGTGCGGGCAAAGGGACTCGAACCCCCACGCCGTGAGGCACTAGATCCTAAGTCTAGCGCGGCTACCAATTACGCCATGCCCGCAAGCGAGGTGCAAAGGTAAAAAAAATATTTTATTCTGCAAATTTAATAACTCTGTGCTATAGCAATGAAATCTTCCCCTTTAAGGGCTGCACCACCAATTAACCCACCATCTATATCTGGTTGAGAAAACAGCTCTTTAGCATTAGAAGGTTTACAACTACCACCATAAAGAATTGTAATATCTTGGGCGAGTGCTCCAAATTTTTCTTCTATGGTTTTTCTGATAAAAGCGTGAATTTCTTGTGCTTGATCGCTTGTTGCTGTCTTACCTGTCCCAATAGCCCAAATAGGTTCATAAGCTACAACAATATTTTTCATTTGCTCGGGTGTTAATTCATATAGAACACTCTTTATCTCTTCCCCCACAATATCAAAATGTTTACCTGCCTCTCTTTGAGAGAGTTCTTCTCCTACACAATAGATTACTTTTAGTCCTGATGAGAGAGCTAATTTTGTCTTTTCTAAAAGAATAGCGTTTGTTTCTCCGTAGTAACCTCTTCTTTCTGAGTGTCCTATAATAACATATTCAACTTTAACCCCTTCTGCATCTTCTGGAGCTCCAGCAATAGTCCCCACCGCCTCATGAAGTGTAGCAATCATTTTAGCAGATACTTCTCCTGTGTAGGCACCATTATCTTTATTGGCACAATTTTGAGCACCTATCGAGATTTTAGATCTGCATCCTGGGCATTTAATATCTCCAACTATTTTACTTAAAGGAAATAAATGGGTGAAAGGGCTACATAAAACTAAATGTACATCTTGCGGTATTTCACCAAGTTTTGCGATAATATTATTGGCGAGCTCTATACCTTCGGAGATTGTAGTATTCATCTTCCAATTTCCAGCAACAATTTTTTGTCTCATAGTATTTTATATTCTCTTTAATTTTAAATGTTATTCAAAGTTGGAAATAATTCTTGATGTTTGCAAATGATGACTCTCAATTCTTCTTAAATATAATTACAAGTATAACAGGTATCCCTAAAAGGGCAGCCATAGTATTTATAGGAACAACAGAACTACTTCCAGGAAGACCTGATAATGTATCTGCACAAAGTGTTAATGCTCCGCCAATTAGTGCAGAAGCAGGGATTAATACTTTATGATTTGCATCTTTAAAAATAAATCTCGCGATATGAGGAACCGCTATCCCCAAAAAGCCAATCGGACCACAAAAAGCGGTAACAGCACCTGCTAACAGAGTTGTCGAGATTAGTATTTTATTTCTTATTTTCTTAATATTCAGACCCATAGAGTTGGCATAATTCTCTCCATGTAAAATTGCATTTAAATCTTTTATATTGGCAATTGCCAAGATTATCCCGATAGAAATAAGTATTGTTAAGATAATGATCTGTAAAGAGTCTAATCCAGCGAAACTTCCCATTGTCCATAATACATAGGCCTTTAAGGAGTGTGCGTTTGATGTATATTGTAATAGGCTAACAAAGGCACTTGCTATAAATCCTATCATTACACCAAAAATAAGCAAAGAGAGGTTGCCTTTAACTTTATGAGATGTATATAGGATTAAAATAGTAATTGCAACTGCTCCTATAAGGGCTGCTCCTGCTGTTCCAATAGATTGTAATAGAGTATTATTTGGATTTAATCCTATTAAGGACATACCCATTAAATAGAGGGCAACTCCAAGTCCTGCACCACTGCTTATCCCTAAAATATATGGGTCTGCAAGGGGGTTTCTAAATAATGTTTGCATCTGTAGTCCACAGATCGAGAGTGCAATGCCACATATAAGAGCTACAAAAACTTTAGGTAGCCTGAATTGAAAAAGTATTTCTCTACCTATTGTAGTGTTAAATAGCTCATGTATAGAGTAGTTTGCCGAGCCAAAGACAAGGTCGGCAATCATTATCGCGATAAGAATAATGAGAATAGAAATATAATGTATTGTGTACTTCTTCTTCATCTGTGCAAAGTTAGTAAAAAGTGCAATAAAGTTTTAGTTTGCGTTTACCCTTTAATTTAATTATCTTTGTCCCCCTTATAAAAATTGAAATTTTAATTGAAAAATTATAAAATCGCAAAATATGAAAATAACAGCAAAAGAGACTAAAAAGCTTCAAAGCCTTTTAACAGTAAAGATAGATAGGGCTGACGCAAATGAGAAAAAAGAGAAACATTTAAAAGATGTTAGGCGTAAAGCAGAAATTAAAGGATTCCGTAAAGGGATGGCTCCTATGGGTTTGATAGAGAAACTTTATGGAATGAGTGCGTTGCAAGATGCAGTAAATGAACTTGTAACAGATGGAATAAACAATTACATCAAAGATAATAACCTAAATTTAATAGGTGAACCAATTCCAAATGAAGAACTACAAAAACCTTTAGATTTAGAGAAAGATGAGGAGTTTGAATTTGTTTTTGATATAGCAACTCGTCCCGATGTAGATGTTAAATTTGATAAGAAAGATAAAGTTATAAGATACAATATCAAAGCTACTGCAGAGAGTTTAAAGAAATATAAAGAGGATACTTTACGCCAATTCGGAAGTTTAGCTGATGCAGAAAAGGCTACAGAAGAGGACTTTATGGTTGTGGATTTTGAGCAAGATGGTAACAAAGTTGAAAAAACTTATGTCTCTTTAAGAACCTTAGATGCTACCTCAAAGAAAAAATTCATGAGTAAAAAAGTAGGAGATACATTTGAGGTAGATGTTGTGAAGAGTTTCCCTAATGAGACAGATAGAGCATCTTTGTTAAGAATTAAGAAAGAGGAGTTTGACTCTACTAAACCCTTATATAATGTAACAATAAAGGAGATTAAAACTTTTAAACCTGCTGAGGAGTCGCAAGACCTTTATGATAGGATGTTTGGAAAGGATAAGGTAAAAGATTCAAAAGGTTTTGAGAATGAGTTAAAAGAGAGATTAGAAGCAGATTATAAGAGAGATACAGAATTTAGATTAAGAAAAGATATTGTAGATTTTATTGTAAAGAAAGCAGATATAGAGCTTCCAGAAGAGTTCTTAAAGAGGTGGCTTTACAATATCAACGAGGGTAAATTTACAATGGAGCAGATAGAGAAAGAGTTCCCTCTATTCCTACAAGATTATCGTTGGCAGATGATAGCTAACAAAATCTTTACAGAGCAGAAGATGAAGGTGGAAAAAGATGAATTGTTGGAGCAAGCTAAAGCAATGACAGCAAGCCAATTCGCGATGTATGGAATGACAAATATTCCAGAAGAGCAACTTAATCAATATGCCCAAGAGATACTCAAGAATGGAAAAGAGATAAATAGAATTTATGAAAAATGTGAGGAAGATAAAGTATTAGAGTATGTAAAAGGGATAATCTCTATTGAAGACCAAGAGATTACACCAGAAGAATTGTCAAAGCAGATGGAGAAAGAGGCTACTAAAGACCCTAAGAAAACATCTAAAAAAGTAGAGAAGAAAGAAGAGGAGAGTGATGTAAAGAAGAGTACTAAAAAAGGTACAAAAAAGAGTGAATAATTAGTGATATAACTTTAAGATTATAGATTTTATGATTAAAGATTTTGAGAAGTTTGCTGCAAGCAAGGGGGTAAACCCAAATACATTAAGTGGTTATAGCGGTTTTATATCTGCTAAAGTTCCAACTATATCATCTATTTATAAGACTAAAGATGCCTATATCAATCCAACAATTATAGAGGAGAGACAGTTAAATGTTGCAAGTATGGATGTCTTTTCGAGGTTAATGATGGATAGAATAATATTTTTGGGTGTACCTATCAATGATGATGTGGCAAATATTATACAAGCTCAACTTCTTTATTTAGAATCTGCAGATCCAGAAGCAGATATACAATTGTATATAAATTCTCCAGGTGGTCAAGTTTATTCTGGTTGGGGTATATATGACACAATGAATTTAGTTAGACCTAAGGTTGGAACAGTTTGTACAGGGATGGCAGCTTCTATGGCGGCTATTCTACTCGCTTGTGGTGAAAAAGGGAGAAGAAGTGCACTCCCTCATTCAAGAATAATGATTCACCAACCTATGGGTGGTACCTCGGGACAAGCATCTGATATAGAGATAGAGGCGAGAGAGATTATTAAAATTAAAAAAGAGTTGTATGAGTCTTTAGCTCAGAATACAGGAAAGAGTATTAAGCAGATAGAAAAAGATGCAGACAGAGATTATTGGATGACATCTACAGAGGCTAAAGAGTATGGAATGATAGATACAATCTTAACCAAGAAAGAGAATAAATAAGATGGCAAAAAGTAGAGGGGATAAACCTTTGGTTCATTGTTCATTTTGTGGCAGGTCGGAAAAAGAAGTAACCTCATTATTAGAAGGTCTAAATGGTTTTATCTGTACAGATTGTATAGATAGAGCTCACCAGCTTATTCATATGAATGACAAAACTTTTTCTAATAAAGCTACTATATTAGAAAAAGCTCAATCCGATTTTAAATTATTAACACCCAAACAAATACACTCCTTTTTAGATGATTATGTTATAGGTCAGGAAGATGCAAAGAAATTTTTATCGGTTGCCGTATATAATCATTATAAAAGAATATTGCACCAAAATCAAAATGGGGCAGATGGATTAGATTTAGAGAAATCTAATGTTCTTTTAGTAGGTCCTACGGGTACAGGTAAGACCCTGTTAGCAAGAACAATAGCTAAAATGCTCAACCTCCCTTTTGCAATTGTAGATGCAACTGTATTAACAGAAGCAGGTTATGTTGGAGAGGATGTAGAGAGTATTTTGGTGCGTTTGCTACAAGATGCCGATTACGATGTGGAGCGTGCTCAAATGGGTATAGTCTTTATAGATGAGATAGATAAAATTGCACGTAAGAGTGACAACCCCTCTATAACAAGAGATGTTAGTGGAGAGGGGGTGCAACAAGCTATGCTTAAAATCTTAGAAGGTAATATTGTTAATGTTCCTCCACAGGGAGGTCGTAAACATCCTGAGCAAAAGATGATTGCAGTAGATACGAAAAATATCCTTTTTATATGTGGCGGTGCTTTTGAAGGGATAGAAAAAAAGATAGCTCAAAGGATAAATACTAAGGTTGTAGGTTATGGTGTTCAGGATAGACTTGAAGGGATAGATACAAAAGAGTTGCTCAAATATATTGCTCCACAAGATTTGCGTTCTTATGGTTTGATACCAGAACTTATTGGTAGATTGCCGGTTATAACCTATTTACACCCTTTAGATAAACAAGCCCTTCTAAATATTTTAACAAAACCTAAGAATGCTCTAATTAAACAGTATCAGCAACTATTTAAGATAGATGATATTAACTTAAAAATAGATGCTCAGGTGTTGGATTACATAGTAGAAACTGCATTAAAATATAATTTAGGAGCAAGAGGTTTAAGGTCTATATGTGAGGCTATTATGATGGATGCTATGTATAGTGTACCATCAGAAAAACATAATAGTGCTAAAAAAGATTTTACTATAACCCTCTCCTATGCTAAAGAAAAATTAGCTAAGTTTACAGGTAGTATGTTTATAAAAAATATATAATTTTATCGCGATAAGATTATGAATTATACAGAGTTATATGAGCAGATAAAAATAAAGAAGAGTTTTCTTTGTGTTGGGTTAGATAGTGATATAGCAAAACTACCGCCTCATTTCTCTTCCTTTAAAGAGCCTATATTTGAATTTAATAGAGAGATTATAGATGCTACAGCTCAATATACTATAGCATACAAACCTAATTTGGCGTTTTATGAATCTGCTGGAGCTGAGGGGTTTGCACAACTAAAAAAGAGTGCAGAGTATATAAAAGAAAAGTATCCTAATATATTTCTTATCGCCGATGCAAAAAGGGGAGATATTGGAAATACTGCTAATCAATATGCTAAAGCATTTTTTGATATTATGCCATTTGATGCAGTAACATTGTCTCCGTATATGGGTGGAGATTCTATTACCCCATTTTTGCAATATAAAGATAAGTGGGCTATTATTTTGGCTCTGACATCTAATAAAAGTGCAGAAGATTTTGAAACTTTGCGAGTTTCTAATGAAAATGATAAACCTTATCTCTTTGAGAAAGTTATAAATAAAACAAAAGAGTTGGGAGATATAAACAATATAATGTATGTAGTTGGGGCAACCCGTCCGGAGCAGTTGTCTGAAGTTAGGAAAATTATTCCTGAGCATTTTTTGTTAGTCCCGGGGGTTGGAGCTCAAGGTGGTACAGTTGAGCAAGTTGCACAAATGGCATACAATACAAATTGCGGTTTAATAGTAAACTCATCGCGAGGGATAATTTTTGCAGATAGCTCTAAAGATTTTGCAAAAGTTGCTAATGAAAAAGCATTTGACTTGCAACAACAGATGGTAAAATTTATAAAGTAGTACTATCTATAATAATTTGAATAATAAGCATATATGCCCTTTATATAATATGCTTTTTCCTAAATTAATATAAAAGTTCATGTATTCTAAGACTAAAATTCTTTTTATCTCTATATTGTTATCAATTTTTTGGACGCCATCTTTTGGACAAGATAAAAAGTTGAAAATTTTATTTACTTCCGATCTACATTCCTGTGTGCCGAAGTACCCATATTTAGCATCACTTATAAAAAATAAAAGAGATATTGCTAAAAAGGGAGGTTATGGAGTTTTAACTTTAGATGCAGGAGATTTTTCTATGGGTACTCTCTATTCTGTTATGTTTGAATTAGATGCAGCAGAGTACAGAGCTATGGCTTTAATGGGATATGATGCTTTTATATTTGGGAACCACGAATTTGATGTTGGTTTAAAGAGTTTAGCTTATATGTTTTATAACTCTCGAATTTTGGGGAACCAGCTAAATCCGTTAAATGGAGAAAAACTAATCTTTCCTATAAATGTAACTTCAAATATTGGTGGAGGTGATAATAAAACATTTACAGAGGCACTTAATTATATTGGGCATACAAGATATTTAATCTATAAAAGGGGTGGGGTAAAGGTTGGATTATTTGGTCTGTTGGGGAAGGAGGCTTTATTAATGAGTAAAGTTTCTAAAGAGTTACAATATGCAGAACCTATAGATGTTGCTAAAGATATTGTTAAAGAACTAAAAGAAAAAGAGGTAGATTTTATAATTGCTCTATCTCATAGTGGAGCAAAATTAAGGGAGGGTAGTGAGGATTTTGCCCTTGCTAAAGCTTGCCCCGACATAGACCTGATTATCAGTGGTCATGATCATGAAAAATTAGATGAGGTTATAAAAGTTGGTAAGACAGCTATAGTTTCATCTGGGGCAAATGGAGAGTATCTTGGTGAAATAGATTTAATAAAAGGGGAGAATAAAGAGATTGAAAATTACAGATTAACAGAGGTAACAAATGATATTCAGCCCGATGAATCTTGCAATATATTACTGGAACTCTTGGAGTTAAAGGTTGAAGAATTATTCAGAAAACGATACAATATTTCTCACAAAGATATTTTAATTAAAGGGAATAACGGCATATATAGAGAAGAGGAGTATCAAGGGGTAAAAAGGCTCAATTATGAGATAGCCAAAGCTCTGTTTTATGTTGCATCGCAATATAAAGGGGTGCAGATTGATAGTTCTAAATTGATAACTATAGTTCCTCAAGGTGTCGTAAGAGATGATTTAAAAGAGGGAGATGTTACCTATCACGATATATTTAATATTTTATCGTTGGGTAGAGATAGTAAAAAGAATCCGGGAAGTTCCCTTGTGTTGTGTTTTCTTACCGGCAAAGAGCTAAAAAGATTGTGTGAAATCAATACATCTATCTCTGCAGAGATAGAAGATACAAGATTAACTTTCTATGGTTTAAAATATACATTTAACTCCAAAGGGATAAAATATAGGAGGGTGTTAGATGTTTTTGTCCATGGCAAACCTATCAAAGATAATTTGCTCTATCCTGTTGTAACAGACATATATACAGCTGAGTCTATCCAAATGATGAAAATAAAATCTCATGGGATATTATATGTAGAACCCAAGAATATGTATGGGGATATAATAACAAATTTTAAAAATGTAGTAATTGAGGGGAATTATTATAACGGGGTAACAAATTCAGATATGACTGAATGGTTGGCATTTGCATTTTATTTAAAAGATAAATTTTCGGGAGAGCCACTTGTAGTATCAGAAATAGAGAAACTCACCGATTCATTCTCTTTGCCACAATCAGAGGACAAGCCAAGTTTACAAAATATTAGCCTTTTGTGTGCAGCAATAGCAACCATCATATTATTGATTGCAATAATATGGTTTTTGATAAGAAAGAATAGGAGAAAGTATGATATACCTAAACAGTTTAGGTACAATTAAGGTGTTATCTCTTTTCCCGATAAGAGTTCTCTAACAATTAAAGGATAATCTGTAGTAATACAATCTACTCCAAGCCCTATAACTCGCTCTATATCTTCTTTTTTATTAACAGTCCAAGCATTAACACTCATCCCTAATTCGTGAGCTCGCTTAATCCAATCGGGATTATTTAACAATATTAAATAATGGTAATCAAGCCCCATAATTCCGTCGGTATAAAGTTCATCGGGTGTTTTATTACCCGATAGGTATTGTACCATAAAATTTGGTGCATTTGCTGCTATATGTTTGCAAATATTATAACTAAAAGAGATGAAAATAATCTTTTTAGGATCATATAGTTCATGTTTTTTAATCTCTTTAATAGCCATATCTGCGAGTAATATCTCTTTCTCCGAATTCTTTTGAGGTTTTAGTTCGCATACTAAAATCGTATTCTTTTCTTTACCTGCTGCGAGATACTCGGATAGAGTTGCAGGTGTTTCTCCATTAGATAATTTCATTGTTTTAAAACTGCTCCAAGGATTTTCCCAAATATCTAAACCTCCTAATGTTTGGTCGTGATTGACAATTATAATATCATCTGATGTTAAATGAATATCAAATTCGCTTCCCCACACATTTATAGCTTGAGCCGCTTTTAATGAAGCTATGGAGTTCTGAGCTTTATTTACCTCATTTGCAAGCCAATATCCCCTATGGGCACATATTGCTATTTTATTATTTTGCCCCTTTTCTTCTTTAGAATTATTTTGTGCATGTGTGCATGAAACAGATAAATTAGAAAAAATGACTAAAAATAGTATTATTGCTTTTTTTATCCCGATAGGTGCTAAATTTTTCATAATATTTAACTAATCTTGAACCTTAAATTATTATTAATCTTTCAAACATCCAATCGGAATGATATACACTCCATCCTTGCGTCTGTATGCATATTTACCAACGCCAACTATAACAGCCATGAATGATGGGGCTGGCATCTTGTCTGTGTTTATATTCCGCCATAATATTGAATTTATGGGATAAAGGTAGTGATTTTATTATATGCAGCTAAATTATTTGACAAATTTTTCGGTTATTTATGATAATTTTTTTCGGTTATTTATGATAATTTTTTTCGGTTATTTGTGATAACATGCTATACCATTAACCGAAAAAAGATATTCTCACCTTGGATGATGAGGTGGCATCAGATATAAAAAACAAATATACAACTTTTTAATAGTAGGATTTAGATAGACTGTAAAGATAGTAATCGTGATTACCAGGAATTGCAATAATCCTTTTACCTAATGACGGATTCATTTGTGATGAGTAGTGTTTAACATAGATGTTTTTGTTTATCATTTTTTATAACTTTGCAAAAGTGAGTCTTTAAATATGCTCATTATATATAGTTTAAAGTTCAGTTTATTAAAATATTATGAAGAAGTTATTTTCTCTAATTGTACTACTAATTGTAGTATCTCAATCTCTCAAGGCAGACGAGGGGATGTGGTTGCCCGCCCTTATCTCTCAAAGAATAGGGGATATGCAGGCTAAAGGTTTTAAATTAACAGCCGAGGATATTTATAGTATTAACAAAGCCTCTTTAAAAGATGCTGTTGTCCTCTTTGGTTCTGGTTGTACAGGCGAATTAGTCTCAGACCAAGGATTACTCTTTACAAATCATCACTGTGGATATGGTTACATTCAAAGACATAGTAGTGTAGAACACGATTATTTAAGAGATGGTTTTTGGGCAATGAATAGTAGTGAGGAACTCCCTAATAATGGTCTTACTGTTAGTTTCTTAGAATATATGGAAGATGTTACCGATAAAGTACTTAGTGGCTATAATTCTTCTATGAATGAGAAACAGAGA
Source organism: uncultured Bacteroidales bacterium (assembly GCA_946545765.1). GTDB lineage: Bacteria > Bacteroidota > Bacteroidia > Bacteroidales > UBA932 > Egerieousia. The sequence continues at coordinate 23,992 of CAMNNS010000003.1, forward strand.
GATTCATTGATTAAAGTAAATTCAAACCGTTTGACCAAACAGGCTATTGCAAAAGGGAAGGGGCTTAATGCTAATGTAGAGGCTTTATTCTATGGAAATCAATATTTTCTATTTGTTTTTAAAGTGTTTAGAGATGTCCGTTTGGTGGGTGCTCCCCCATCTTCTATAGGTAAATTTGGTGGTGATACAGACAATTGGATGTGGCCTCGTCATACAGGCGATTTTTCTATTTTTAGAATTTATGCAGATAAAAATAATGAGCCTGCGGCTTACTCTAAAGATAATGTCCCTTATAAACCAAAGAAATTCTTTAAAATATCCCGTTCGGGGATTAAAGAGGGAGATTTTACATTTGTTTATGGTTGCCCTGGTAGCACTAAAGAGTATGTAACTTCTGATGAGGTAAGTTATATAGCGAATATTTCCGATCCAAAGAAGATTGCCCTAAGGAGTCAAAGATTGGATATTCAGAAGAAATATATGTCGAAAGATCAAGCAGTTAGAATTCAATACTCTTCTAAAAATGCTTCTGTTGCAAATGCTTGGAAAAAATGGCAAGGGGAGGAAAAAGGGATCAAAAAGATGAAAACTATAGATTCTAAAAAGGAGTATGAAAAGAGATTTAAAGAGTGGGCTTTGGGTAACCGCTATAACGGCGTGTTAGAAAAATTAGAGAAACTATATGCAGAGATAAAACCATATTTCTTTGCTTATGAATACTATACAGAGACTATCCGAACTATAGAACTTTTACAATTAGCTTCAAATGTCGCAACATCTTTAAAGAATAAAAGGGGTGTAGAAACAGTAGTAGAAAATTTCTTTAAGGATTATTATCAGCCTATAGATGAGGAGATTTTTGTTGCTATGGTAAACTCTTTCAATAATAATATTGATGAAGAATTTAAACCGCAGTTCTTAAAAGATAAACTTAGTGAGTATGGGAGTGTTGAAAAGTGGAAAGATAACCTTTTCTCTAACAGCCTTTTCATAAATAAAGAAAAAGTTTTAACCCTTAAAGAAAAAGATTTAGATGTAGTATTGAAAGATCCTGCTTATGAAATGTTTGAGGCGTTCCAGTCATGGTATAATGAAACTTTGCGTCCAACAATTAACCGTCTAAATTCCGAAATTAGAGTAGCCTATAGAGATTATATGCAAGGTCAGATGGATTTCGAGAAAAATAAACAATTTTATCCCGATGCAAATCTTACATTAAGGGTAGCTTATGGAAATATTAAAGGTTATTCCCCTGCAGATGCAATCTATTATAAACCAATATCTACCCTCAAAGGTATTATCGAGAAAGACAATCCCGATATATTTGATTATAATATTCCGCAGAAGCTAAGAGATATATATGCAAAAGGAGGCTATGAGGAACAACCGGTTTGTTTCCTTGCAACAAATCATACAACAGGAGGAAATTCGGGAAGTCCTGTGTTAGACGCTAATGGAAATCTTATCGGGATTAATTTTGATAGAGTATGGGAAGGTACAATGAGTGATATTGTTTATGACCCTGAGATTTGCAGAAATATATCGTTAGATGTAAGGTATGTTCTATTTAATATTGAGCATATTGGAGGCGCGGGCTATCTTCTTAAAGAGATGGTTTTTGCAGATTAGTCGCAATTAAAATTGACAGAAAAATTTTATCAGAGGGGGCTTAGGCTCTCTCTGTTTTTTAAATGATATATCCTAACTCCTTAAAAGCAAAATGTTTTTCTTCTCCTTGCTCTGTTTCAATTATAAGACATGCCTGTGAGGTGATTCCTATGATTCTACCTTTAAAAATTCTATTTCCAGTTTCTGCTTTTAAATCCTCAACCTCACTTTGTAAAATAGTCTCTACCGCTTTATCTGCTGCTATATCACTAATTTGTGTATAGTAATGCCATTCGTTGTATCTATAAAGACAATCTATATACTCTTTGTATAAAGTGTTAAAATTGCCATTTTCTGACCACTCTTGCTCCGCTTTTTTATAGTATTTAAATATCTCTTTTGCAACTTCTTTTAATTCTTCTTTAATCTCAAATTGTTTATCATTCTTTTCTATATTAGAGACATTAAAATGTTTGCAATTTCTTCTGTTTATCTCTTTTAATAGAGAAGTTGGGTTCTTTAGTTCTTTAGGAAAGCTTATTTGGTTGATATTTAGTCCAATACCAACTATACTCTGTGATATGTTTTCCCCCATTATTGAGTGTTCTATTAGTATTCCACAGATTTTTTTATCACCCACATAAATATCGTTAGGCCATTTTATTTTTATCTCTTCTCCCCCTTTATCGCGATATGGCTCTAATTTATTTTTTAGATATTTATATATCCCTAAAGTTGTTATAATTGCTATAGTGAATTGTTCTTTTGCCTTTACAAATTTAGGTTTTAGGAGTATGCTAAAAGTTAGATTCTCCCCCCTTTTACTGCTCCATTTATTTCCCACTTGTCCCCGTCCCGCAGTTTGGTACTCTGCAGCCCAGATTGTCATATCGGGATTGGAATCTCCCTCTTTTAGTGCCAAATTATTGGTAGAATCTGTCTCTGTGTACCATTTTATATTAAGATTTAATGCCATAATGTCATTTAAATAAAATTTGCAGTATATTTGTAAGATATGTGCAAAGTTAATAAAGAAAAAGTTTAAGTATGATAAAAAAAGGTTCAACAAAAGAGACCAAATTAAAGAGTAGCTCTAAAACTGCAACAAAGCGTAGCACAAAAGGGGATGTAAAAGGCTCTAAAGTTGTTAAAGGTAAAACTACACAAAAAAAAGTGGTGAAAATCTCATTAGATCAATCTATTGAAAACTATGTAGATGTTATCGCAGATGCAATATTAGACAAGAAAGGGAAGAATGTTTGTTCATTAGATTTGAGAAAGTTAGGAAGCGGGATTTGTGATTTCTTTGTTATTTGTAATGCAGATTCAACCACAAATGT
>CAMNNS010000004.1 GCA_946545765.1 uncultured Bacteroidales bacterium
AAACGCTCCCATAACCAAAGCAGGGTAATGCAGTTGCGTGGGGCATCATTGCTGAGGCATTCAAGTATGGCTTTGACCAAACTGACGAAAAGCAACGCAGGATGGCTACCGCCTATTTGTTAGAGAAAGTGTCATGGACTGGTATTACTGACTCAATTGTAGTATTTTTAGAATTAACTACCTATTACTTAAAAATGAAGAAGGGCTAACTAAATGTTAGCCCTTTTTGTTTATTTGTTCTATTTTTCTAATGCACCTCTTGAATTTGAAAATGTAAAATAAGTATCCTTAAATGGCTCATTATTAAGAGTAAAGTGCCACCACTCCTGATTATAAGGTCTGAATCCAAATTTTATCATAGCCTCCCTAAGTATCTCTCTGTTCTCCTTTTGCCTTGGAGTAATATCTGAATAGTCTGCATGCGATTTCTCACCAAAGAAATCAAAAGTTCCTCCCATATCAACCTCTTTTTCAGTTTTCATATCAAAAATTGTAAGGTCAAATGTGCTTCCTCTGCTATGCCCCGAATGAGAAGCAATATAGCCTAATTTAAACAACTGATTCTTAGGTATTCCAGGGTAGAAATAATCTTTCATTCTTGTCGTGGTATCTTTTTCTGCCCCAAACAATCACTTTCAATTTGAACAAAAAACAAAAGTATAATTATCTGGGATAAATGTTTAAATTTCATAATAGTACCTTAAAAGTCAATCTTATAATTAATTCGCTTAATTATGCTCAATTATATCTCGGTCATAATTCTAACTCACGCTTTAGAGCCTCAGCATATTTGTCTATCCGCTGCATTTGAGCAGGAATATCTATATTCTGAGGGCAGTGAGGTACGCAATGACCACACCCTATACAATGGTCTGCTTGTCTCTCTTTAGAAACAGCCCTACCATACCCTACTAAAAAAGCTCTTCTTGCTTTTCTGTATATAGGATCTTGTTTGCTTTCAGGCATATTTCCCTCATTGATACATTTGTTAAAATGGAGTAGTATAGTTGGTATATCTAAGCCATAAGGGCAAGGCATACAATATTTACAATCATTACAAGGTATTGTAGGGTATCTTAATAACGCCTGAGCTGTCTCCTCTAAGAATTCCATATCATCTTTACTAACAGGTTCCAAAGGGCAATATGAACGCAAATTATCTTGTAGATGTTCCATATATGTCATTCCACTTAAAACAGTTAGAACCCCCGGGAATGACCCTACCCACCTAAATGCCCAAGAGGCAACACTTCTTTGTGGAGCTCTCTGTTTTAATTTATTTACAATATGGTCATGAACATTAGATAATCTACCACCAAGTAGCGGTTCCATGATAACTGCCGGAATCCCCCTCTTGCTTAATTCCCCATATAAATACTCAGCATCTGTATTTCTCGTATTTACCTCCTTGGCATGTTTCCAATCTACATAATTCATCTGTATTTGGACAAAATCCCATTGATATTTATCATGATTCTCTAACAACCAATCAAACACTTTAATATCACCATGATAAGAGAATCCTAAATTTCTAATTCTACCCGCTTTTCTCTCCTCTAAAAGAAAATTTAGAACTCCGTTATCTATATATCTCGAATTAAAATCTTTCAACCCATCACCCATTCCAACTCCATGAAGAAGATAGTAGTCTATATACTCTACTTGAAGTTTCTTGAAAGAGTTGTGATACATTTCTATAGAAGCTTTTCTGCTCCAAGTTGACGGGGCAAAGTTTGAGAGTTTTGTTGCCACATAATAGCTCTCTCTATCAACACCTAAATTATTGAGAGCAATACCTGTAGCCTCCTCAGACTTACCTCTGCAATAAGCAGGTGAGGTGTCATAATAATTAACCCCATGCTCAAACGCAAATTTTATCAATCTATTCCATTGTTCCTGATCTATTTCAGAGGAAGACTCCCTTGCACTTGTATTCTCAATTGTTGGTATTCTCATACATCCATAACCCAAGATAGAGACTTTCTCACCACTTTTTGGATTTGTTCTATAGGTCATTTTATCTTTAGGTATTTCTGTAGTTGTGTTATATATATCCTCTTCTGAACTCTTTCTCTTACAACCTCCAAAACCAATCCCACCTACTGTTGCCAAAGTTGCCAATGCAGAAAATGCTCCAACTTTTTTTACAAAACTTCGTCTTGTAAACTCGTGATTATTAGAGTTTTTTACGCTCTTATTCTCTATGTTATTTTTTATATCTTTATTCATCTTGTTGATTTTAAAAAAATTAAAAAGTAAATGTAACTTAGTTCATAGATTATATTACTCTATGAACCTCATGCCCTTCTACATATATTGCACTATTTGGTCTTGAAGGACAAACATACTCGCAAGCTCCGCAACCTATACACCGCTCTTCATTAACCACAGGAAATTTTGGAGAACTATCATCTGTAGGATCTATATTTATCATCTCGATAGCTCCTGCAGGACAATGTCTTGCACAATTTCCACAATGAGTACCATTTATCATTGGCAAGCAAAGACTTGAATCCCACACAGCATGACCAATTTGAATTGAGCTTTTCTCCTCTTTAGTTATCTTAACAATAGCACCTGCAGGACAAACCTCTGAACATTTTGTACACTCAGGTCTGCAATACCCTTTCTCATAAGATGAGCGGGGCTGCATAAGTGTCATTATTTCATTTGATGGTTTTAATACATTATTAGGGCAAACGCTAACACACAATTGACACCCCGTACAATGAGATACCATGTTTTTCAAACTTTTTGCCCCAGGAGGGACAATCTTTTTCTCCCTCTCAGGTTCTTGTTTTTCAACAATCAACTCTAACCCACCATCTACTATTTTATCTTGAGCTTTTAAAATAGAAGCTGTAGTTAAAGCACCAGCTATAGCCATCATTTTTCTTCTCCCATCATCTACAGCACTACTACCCTCAGCAACCTTTGTCTTCTGATTTTTTTTGCAACTACTTGAATAAGTTAAAGCTGCTTTATTACAAACAGTTATGCAATCTCCACAAGCAACACATCTACTATAATCTATTTTGTGTTCTTTTATATCTATACACGAAGATTTACAATTCTTAACGCACAAAGAACAGTTTACACATTTATCTTTATCTATTATCGGTTTAAAAATAGAAAATCTTGCAAAACAGCCAAGTATTGTCCCTACAGGACATATTGTATTACAATAAGTTCTACCATTTCTCCATGCAAGAATCAGTAATAAAATAAATGTTGTTATCGCGATAACAAAAGTAGGGATAGATTTTATCCATATCTCCTTACTGTAAAAAGCATAACTCTCTACCCTCTCTGCAAAATATGCCAAAATATTGTTGAATGAATAATAAACTGGTGCAAATAAGTTCTGTGCTATCCTACCATAAGAGCTATAAGGGGCTAAAAGGGCTACAAATGAAACTATACCAGCTACTATCGCTATAATAAATAACCCTAATACACCATACCTTAACCAATTTTTAGCTTTTGAATAGGAATATCTGTTCTTTTTTTGTTTTTTGCCAAACCATGCGAATAAATCTTGCAAAACACCCAAAGGACAAATAATTGAGCAATAAATTCTTCCAAAAATAATTGTTAAGGCAATTAGTAAAGCAATCACCACAAAATTAAGAGCTAATACAGATGGTAAAAATTGGATTTTTGCCATCCAACCAAATAAACTCTGGATTGTGCCTGTGAAATCTAAAAATAAAAGTGTGATTAATAGAAAAAAAACAACTGCAAGTACTCTTCTTATCTTCTTTAGCATAATTAAATTATTTATGTGACCTCTACAAATTTAATTAAATTCCATCTATTATCAAAATCCCATTATCATATCCAATCAAGCACCACACAAGCTATTCTCGAGAAAATACAATAGTGTTATACCATTGCACACTGTGAAAAAATCAAGACAATAAAATGAATCTTTCCAAGTTGTTGGAATTGTTTTTATACTAAATAAGAACTACAAATAAATATCTTATTACCTTTGTAGCGTAATTTTTATAATTGGAATATGAGAATAGTAATAGCTGGAGCAGGAGAGGTTGGGAGCCATTTAGCAAAAATGTTATCGCGAGAAGCCAACCAACTTGTAATAATAGAGAAAGACGAAGAGAGATTAAGTAAAGTTGCAGAACTCGCTGATGTTCTTACTGTTTTAGGTGACCCTACTTCTATTGAGGCTTTACAAAAAGCAGAAGTAAACAAAGCCGATTTGTTTATTGCAGTAAGCCCTGCACAAGACCAAAATATAAATATCATATCTGCCCTACTTGCTAAAAAGATGGGGGCTAAAAAAGTTACTGCAAGGATAAATAATGACGAATATACTCAATACGATAATAAAATTATTTTTACTGAACTTGGTATAGACCTTCTTTTTTATCCCGAGAAGATGGCTGCTTACGAAATCATAGACCTTTTAAAAGAGACTGGTACTACTGAGTTTATGGAATTTTCAAGGGGTAAGCTCCAAATGTTTGTATTTAGATTAGATGAAGGCTCGCCACTTATAAACAAGAGTGTACAAAATCTCTTAGACTTAGATACTTTAGAAGATGGAATAAGAGATTTTAAGCCAGTTGCAATTGCAAGAAATGACACTACGATAATTCCAAATTTAGAGACCAAATTTTTACAGGGTGATATAGTTTTCCTCATCTGCACTAAAGAGGGGGTAAAACAACTGATAAAAATAAGCGGTAAAGATGAGATAGAGATAAAGAATCTCTTGATAATTGGAGGTGGTAGAATTGGCGAACTACTTGCAAGAAAAATGATAAGCAAAGTAGATCATATCAAGATTGTGGAGAAAAGAAAAGATAGATGCGAATACTTGGCAGAGATATTGCCTAATGTAATGATTATTAACGGAGACGGAAGAAATACCGATTTGCTTTTAGACGAAGATGCAAGTAATTATGATGCTATTTGTGCAGTAACATCATCAAGTGAGACAAATATTCTCTCCTGCGTTGCCCTAAAGAATATGGGGGTCCCAAAAGTTATAGCAGAGGTGGAAAATATAGAGTATATCAAATTGGCAGAGAATATGGGAGTTGATGCAGTGATCAATAAAAAATTAGTTACTGCAGGGAGAATTTTTAGATTTACACTTAGCAATAAAGTTAGATCTATTAAGTGTCTAAATGGTTCAGATGCAGAAGTTTTAGAATTTGTCGCCACCCCAAATAGTACAATTACAAAAGATATTTTAGGTAATCTCAACTTTCCTAAAGAGGCCATAATTGGGGGAGTTATACGTGGAGAAGAGAGCTTTATTACCAATAGTAATACACAAATTAACCCTTACGATAGAGTTGTTGTTTTTGCTCTGCCTCAGGTTCTTGCAAGGATAAATAAATTCTTTGCTTAATTTTATTTGCCCAAATAGTTTTAGATTTTGCGACCACTCTCTTAAAAGTTCTTAAATCGGAAAAACCACTTTTTAGAGCTAAATGAGTTATCTCTCTACTTGTTAGCATGGGCTTTTCCCCCTCTTCTAAAGTCTCGGGTAGAGTACCCTTTTCTTCTTCCATTATTTTGCAAAAATACTCTAATCTCAAATTATTTATATAGTTTCTAAAACCATCTCTTTTTGCCATTACATTAGACATATAAGTTCTATTACTCCCCACTATCATAGATAGTTTTGTAAGACTTAGATTTGGGTCTAAAAAAACTTTTCTCTTCTCTATCACCCTCTCTAATCTTTTGTCTATATCCTCTAAAGTTTTTATTCTAAGACTTATCTCCCGTTCTATTTCTTTAATTTCATTAACCTCATGAATTATTTTCTCCTTTAGTTCAGAACTCTTCTTAACCCTCTCTTGAAGAGATTTTTTAGAAAATATCTTTACTATTTTCCCAAAAAATAAAGATGATGATTTTTTCATAATGTAGTTAATTTGAATAGATACAACTAACTACAAAAATATTTGCCACCTCACAAGTAAGATGGCAAATTGTAAAAAATAATATTAAAATTGTTTTTCTTAATAAATGCAATAACAAAGTGGAGGATTTATTTAACCAATTGTTGAAATCCTTGACCGTAAACTCCAGTTACAGGGCTCATTGCAAGAAAGGCATTCTTATCTATATCCCTAATCATAGTTTGTACACTATTAACCTCCGCTTTGTGAATTATCACCATCAACATTTTATTCATCTTCTTAGTGTACCAACCTTCGCCATCAATAACTGTAACTCCACGCCCCATTTTTTTAGTTATTTCATCTGCTATTTTTTCATATTCAGAAGAGAAAATATAGACTTGAACCGATTGTCTGCTACCTGCAATAACCATATCTACAATAGTAGAGCAAGCAGCCACCAACATATAACCATACAAAACAGTAGCAAGACGCATACCCCAAGTCTCCTTAAATATCTCTCCATTCTCTCCAACTATATCTGCAGCAGGTATAAACAGAGAACATGCTATAATCACCAAATCCATATAAAGGATCATCCTTCCGGGGGCAATATTCTTATACTTTGCAACAATCAACGCTACTATATCTGTTCCACCTGTACTTCCACCTTGCAAAAATGCTATACCTATTCCCAAACCCGCCATCAAACCGCCAAATATTGCTGATATTAATTTGCCGTTACTTATTGCTATCTCTTGTATAAAGTCCTGAGGTATAAACTGTGGAACAAATTGGAAAAATATAGTAGAGATAAATATTGCATAAATTGTTTTAGCACCAAAGGCTCTCCCTAACAATTTTATCGCGATAAGGAGTAAAATTATATTTAATGTAAAATAGGATACACTCACAGGGATACCAAAAGCGTAATAAAAAATAGAAGATATACCTGTTACTCCGCCACCAACTAACTTATTTGGCAACAAGAAAATCTCCCACCCTAAAACATAGCCTAAAAGGCTCAATGTGATAATGAAATAAGACTTTACTTCACTTAAAACTTTTTTAAAACTAATATTCAACATATATTATTCTCCATTCAACCATTTCTGAAATCTTTTGATTTTACTCTCCCTTTTTTTCCCTTTTCCAACCCCTCTCTTAACATCCTCAAACCCATTCCCATATACTGCATAGACACTCTCTACTGTTATAAAGGCTTTAGGGTCTACATCTTTTATCGCTCGCGATAGGTCATTTAATTGATTCTTTCTTGCTATAACAACCAACACTTTACTCTCTTTCTTTGTGTACCAACCTATTGAAGTCAGTGCTGTAACACCTCTTTTTTTGATATTGATTAGCATATCGGCAACCTCCTCATAATTAGAAGAAAATATCTCTAATCTAACAGATTGTTGATTGCCTGTAAGAAGTAAATCAACCATATAAGAGAAAGATATTGTAAAAATGTAACCAAAAATAACATCACTTAAATGTTTATCGGGGAGTAATAAGATAGAGCCTACAATGCAAAAATCTGCATACATAAATACCTTACCCGGTGAAACTTCATAAAATTTATTTATTATTAGTGCTAATATATCTGTTCCACCTGTACTCCCTTTTCTTTTAAATATTGTTGCAATACCAAAGGCACAAATAAAACCTCCAATAATAGGGTTCACTAAATATTTAAGAGCCTCTTCTGGGCTATTTACCGGGATAGTACTCAGTCCTAACTTTCCTATCCAACTTATATTAGGAAGTATTGCAAAGAATAATGTAGATAGTATTATACAATAAATTGTTTTAAAGCTAAATGATTTCCCCAAAACAATAGTTCCAATAATGAGCAATATAGCGTTAATTATCGCAAAATATAGATAAATTGGAATTCCTGTGGCATAATTTAATATTGTACATAGACCTACAAGCCCACCGCCAGAAATACCAACAGGGACAACAAACTCTTGCCAACCCCATGTGTAGATTAAAACGCCAAAGGTCATTAAGATATAATCTAATATAAGCCTTCTGTTTTCCTTAGATAAAGTCATCAATTATATGGTATTAATTTATATAACAATTTATATAACAATATTTATTATTCTTCCTGGCACTACTATAAGCCGTTTTATTTCTTTGCCCTCCATCCACTTAACTGCTTCTTCAGATTTTAAAATCGCCTCCTTTGCCATATCTTCTGATAACTCCTTTGGAAGAGAGATTTTAAATCTCATTTTGCCATTGAACGATACAGGATATTCAAAAGTACTCTCTGTTGTATATTTCTCTTCATATTTTGGGAATGAAGCATAAGAGATACTCATTTTCTCTCCACTTAAATTCCACAACTCTTCACAAATATGAGGAGCAAAAGGAGAGAGCAATATCACGATAGGAACTAAGACACTTCTTTTGGTACACTTTAGTGCAGATAACTCATTAACTGCTATCATAAAAGAGGATACAGATGTATTAAACGAGAAAGCCTCAATATCTGTCTCTACTTTATTGATTAGCTTGTGTAATATTTTTAACTCCTCCGCAGTAGGTTCATCATCTGTTAGATAGAATTTTGAATCAGAAGCATTTGCATTTGGTTCTTGGAAAAACAATCTCCAGAATTTTTTCAAAAATCTATTTACACCATCTATCCCTTTTGTATCCCAAGGCTTACTCATCTCTACAGGACCAAGAAACATCTCATATAGTCTGAGAGTATCTGCCCCATACTCTTCACAAATTTTATCGGGATTAACAACATTAAACATAGATTTGCTCATCTTCTCTATTGCCCATCCACAAATGTACTCTCCGTTCTCTAATTCAAACTCCGCATTCTCAAAATCTGGTTGTCATTTTTTAAATGCCTCTATATCTAATTTATCATTATGAACAATATTTACATCTACATGAATCTCAGTTGTTTCGTATTTATCTTTTAATCCAAATGATACAAATTTATTTGTATTTTTTATCCTATAGACAAAATTTGATCTCCCTTGGATCATCCCTTGATTAACCAATTTTTTAAATGGTTCCTTTTCTACAACATATCCAAGGTCAAATAAAAATTTGTTCCAAAATCTTGAATATATTAGATGCCCTGTAGCATGCTCTGTACCACCTACATACAAATCTACATTTCTCCAATAATTATTTGCTTTTGAACTCACTAACGAGTTTGTGTTCTTAGGGTCCATATAGCGCAAATAATAGGCACTACTCCCTGCAAAACCGGGCATTGTACTTAGTTCATATCTATAACCATTATAGTTCCAATCATTTGCCCTTGCCAAAGGTGGCTCTCCATCTTGTGTTGGTTTAAATGTTTCTATTTCTGGAAGATATAATGGCAATTCCGATTCTTTCAAAGGGGTAGCAATACCATCTTTGTAATATATCGGAAAAGGTTCTCCCCAATATCTTTGACGCGAGAAAATAGCATCTCTCAAACGATAATTCACTTTTCTTTTACCAATTCCTCTTTTTTCAACCTCCTCAATAGCAAGAGGTATCGCCTCTTTAACACTCTTACCCGACAAGAAACCACTATTACACATTATCCCCTCTTTTGCATCAAAACTCTCATTTGATATATCGCAACCTTCTATTAGTGGAACTATCTTTAAATTAAACTTTTTTGCAAAAGCGTAGTCTCTACTATCATGAGCAGGCACAGCCATTATAGCACCTGTACCATATCCCGATAAAACATATTCAGAAATCCAAATTGGGACCTGCTCACCTGTAAAAGGATTTATCCCATACGAACCACTGAAAACCCCTGTAACTATATGAGTTTGAGCAATTCTCTCTCGTTCTGTTTTTTTCTTAACCTCTTTAATATAATTCTCTACTGCCCCTTTATTCTCTCTTGTTGTAAGGATATTTACCCAATCACTCTCAGGGGCAAGAACCATAAAAGTTACACCAAAAATAGTATCGGCTCTTGTTGTGAAAATTTTAAGGTCGTACTCTTGCTCTTTTGAATCATCTATCGGAGAAGGGTTTATAACTTTAAATAGAATCTCCGCCCCATACGATTTTCCTATCCAGTTCCTCTGCATCTCTTTTAGAGCATCACTCCAATTTAACTCCTCTAAATCATCTAACAATCTTGATGCGTAAGCAGAGACTCTTAATTGCCATTGCTTCATCTTCTTCTGCTCAACAGGATACCCCCCCCTAACAGATATACCCTCTTTTACCTCATCATTGGCTAAAACAGTTCCAAGCTTTGGACACCAATTAACAGAGGTCTCGCCCTGATAAGCAATTCTATATTGCATTATTATCTCTTCTTTCTCTTTCTCAGAAAATTGTTTCCACTCTGTAGCTGAAAAAGATTTTACTTCTGAGCAAGCAGCATCTACATTCAGATTTCCCTCTTTTTCAAATAGAGCAACAAGACTCTCTATTGGTTCTGCTTTTTGGTTTTTATTATTATACCAGCAAGAAAACATTTTTAGAAATGCCCATTGTGTCCATTTGTAATACTCTGGGTCACAGGTTTTAACCTCTCTATCCCAATCAAATGAGAAACCTATCCTATCTAACTGCTCTCTATATCTTTTTATATTATTATCTGTTGTAATCCTTGGATGCTGACCTGTTTGAATTGCATATTGTTCTGCAGGCAAGCCAAATGCATCATAACCCATAGGATGTAAAACATTAAAGCCTTTTAATCTTTTAAATCTGCTATAAATATCACTCGCGATATATCCTAATGGGTGACCCACATGTAGCCCCGCACCAGATGGGTAAGGGAACATATCCAATACATAATACTTAGGCTTTAATTCATCTTCCTCAACTTTAAATGTTTTATTATCAGCCCAATATTGCTGCCATGTTTTTTCTATCTCTCTAAAATTATAATCCATTTATATATCTGTTTTATTGATAATTATTTTTTGAAACCTATTGTTCCCTTTTTAGTTAGTTTAAAATCTATTCTCAAAGAGATTCTAACAGCCACTTTCTCCCCACCTATCATTGCCGGGCTCCATTTTGGAGAGGCTTTTATTACTTTTATTACTTCATTATCTATATCTTCATCAAGCCCTTTTATAATTATAGGGTCTATTACATTTCCCTCTTTATCAACCACAAAGGCAACATCTACTTTTCCTTGTATTCCAGATTCCACAGCATTTTCTGGATACTTTATATAGCGATATACCCAATTCTTTAAAAAATCAACTTCATCGCCCTTCATAAATTTCGCCCTAACCTCTACTCTATTTTGTGTATAAATTGTCTCATCTTTAAGAGAATATATAGCTTTATCTTTATTAGCTAAAACTGTTGCATAGGTATATAAATACTCTACAATTCTGCTCATTTGAAAATAATCTATATAATCTTCCCTATCGCGATAAGTATTTCTAAACTTATAATTGCCTGTAGTAAAGAGAGAAATTGGGATATTCTTCTCATAAAAATTTCTACAATCTGATGGGAAAGGTTCTGTCTCCAAAATTGTAGCAGTTAAAGAAAAAGGTCTATTTGATACATCATCAACTATTTGCTTTGACTGAAATGTAGGCACACCTAAAAAAACTTGAAAAGGGGACTCTTTACCCGACCTCCCTACAGAGTTTATATCAACCATAGAGACTATCTTATCTACTTCAGAAAAAGAACGATTTAAAAAATACCAACTCCCAGCATTACCTAATTCTCCACCTCCAAAAAAAGCTATAATCACAGACCTTTTAAAAATAAATCTATTCTCCGATACCATCTTTGCAACCTCCATTAGAGTTGCAACTCCGCTCGCATTATTACCAGCAGCAGGATAGATAACTCCGTCGTAATGAGCACCAAGCACGATATACTCATCTTTAAATCTTGAATCATAGCCCGGTATCAATCCTACTATATTTCTACTTAACAAAGTATCCCCATTATTATTTGCCATCTTAAAATCATCTCCGCTCTTAGGAGATAACATAATAACCCCAACAGATTGCAAATAATCATAAAGATATTCAGAAGCAACTTTCTCTCCATGAGTCCCTGCCACTCTACCCCCTAAACTCTCTTGAGTTAAGAAAGTTACTCTATTTTTTAAAGAATCATCTAAATTTTGAGCACCCACTTTAAAGAAAAAGAGGGCACTCAAAATCAAAATCAAAAATATTTTCATCTATTTTTTAAAGAAAGGCACCTTTACAACAACAGCTTTGAGAAGCTTGTCTCTTACTTTGATATATATCTCAGTATCTGCTTTATATAAAGGAGCTTTAACATAACCCATTCCAAATGGTTTCTCCACACATGGAGTAATTGCACCACTTGTTACCTCACCAATTTTCTCCCCTTGTGCATTACAAATCTCATATCCATGACGAGGCACCCCTCTATCTAAGAGAATAAATCCACAGAGTCTTCTCTCTAAGCCATTTGCCTTTTGGTTTAACATATAATCTTTATCTAAAAAATCCCCTTTTTCATCTGAGAATTTTGTTATCCATGCAAGGTTTGCCTCAAGTGGAGAATGATTATCATCTATATCATTACCATATAAACAGAAGCCCATCTCTAAACGGAGAGTATCTCTACAACCTAACCCTGTTGCCATAATGTTTTCAGGCTTACCTGCCTCAAATACAGCGTCCCAAAGTTTAACTGCATTCGCATTATCAACATACACTTCGCAACCACCTGCCCCTGTATAACCTGTAGTAGATAGTATTACATTAGGTATGCCTGCCACCTCTAACACCTTAAAAGTGTAATACTCCATATCCTCTATCTGTTCTTTACAAAGTCTTTGCATAACTTTCATAGCATTAGGACCTTGTACGGCTAATTGGCTAATCTGATCAGAAACATTTATAAAATCTTTACCCTCTTCTAAACCAAATTGTTTAGCATATTTAAGAAGATGTGTATAATCTTTCTCTATGTTAGCGGCATTAGGAACCAACATATAATTCTCTGTATCTATACAATAAACAAGAAGGTCATCAACTATTCCCCCTTTACCATTAGGTAAACAAGAATACTGAACTTTACCGGGGAATAAAGCAGCAACATCATTACTTGTTACATACTGCAAAAATTTTAGAGCATTAGGGCCTTTAACATAAAACTCACCCATGTGAGATACATCAAAAACTCCAACGCTCTCTCTAACTGCTAAATGTTCTGCTTTAATTCCAATATATTCCAACGGCATATTATAGCCAGCAAAAGGGACCATTTTTGCCCCTAAATCTATGTGCTTTTGTGTATAAGCTGTATTTTTCATATTATTTGTATTTATCTGTTATTTATTGTCTCGATTCGTATATATCCAAGCATCTGTATATGTAACACTTATATCTGTAAGTGCTACGCAAGCCTCTGTAAAATTATTAAACTTTCCTGCTGCTACCATGGTTAAGCCATCTGCTCTCTTTATCGCAAAAGGCTTATCTAAAATAGTTGTAAGATTTTTAAGGCAGCGCTCTATATTTTTTTGTTGAGCAAATGTCCCAACTATAAGATAGTATTTATAATTGAGATCTATTCTATCAACTACCACATTATCATATTGATCCGATGAGGTTACTATATTTTCAGTTTCCTTGACAGTTTTTACATTAACAGTTGTATCGCTCAATTGTTTCTCTCTCTTTTTCTTCTCAATTTGAACAATCAATTCTCTCTTTTTCTCTATATCATCGGAAGTTGGCATATTCAACTTTTCTCTTACCCAATTACACCCCACAAAAAAATAGAGCAGACAAATCGGTAACACAATTCTTAATAGAAATTTACTCACTTTCATTACATTACTTTTATAAAGACAAACCCTAAACTTTACACTTCGTAACATTTGGCGAATTTACAAAATAAGAGGGTATTAACAACAAAAAACTCCAAAAGAATTAACTTTTGAAGTTTTTTATTCGCAAAAAATATCAATTTTACTTCATGTTGAAAATAAAATTAATCCCTTCAAAAATAAGGCTTAAAGTCTTACCATTAAGCACTCCGTAGAATGTAAATTTTGGATCTTCTAAAGCAGGAGATGGAGCTTTAAACGAATCTTCATCGGGATAAAATGTGATATTAGGTTTGTTGAAAGCATATTTTCCTCTAACAATCTCTTTTTTCCCGTTAAATTCAAACTGCAGGGTAAATGAATCTGTTGAAGGGGCAAAATCTAATGTTGATTTTATAGGCTTTCCGTAAGGAGTCATAGCATCTGCTGCCCAAGATGTTCCTTCTAAAGTCTTTAATTCTTTATCTTTCTTGTCTTTACTACAAGAAGAGAAAACAAACGCAACAAGTGCAAATACTAATGTAACTGTTAAAATTCTTTTCATAATTATAAATTGTTAAAATATTTTTGCAAATATAATAATAATTTGAAAAATCTTTTTGATAATCTTCCTAATCCCAGATTATCAAGCTGTTACAACTGTAAGAATATACAAATTACCCCTATCAAACTATTGATAGGGGTAAAGTCTATTTGTAAGCCGTATCTATGCAGGGCTACTCAAACTTCATAGCTGTTGTAGCGGTATAAGTTTTGCCATTATCTCCAACCATCTCTACTTTTATTTCATAATCTCCTAAAACATCTGGGTGTTCTGTAAAATAGAGAAAACCGATATAATTACTTTTACGGGCTCTTTTTGTTCCATAAAATCCAATTAGGATAAGGTCATCTTTAGTTAGCCTATCTAACTGCTTAGATATAGGTGAAAAAGGGGTGATACTATTTCCTTCTATATCAAATTGTTTAAATCCAGAAGTATAAGCTGAACCTATTAGGATATTTTCTAAATATTTTTTGTCAATAGCATCCATGTCTTTCACAATATTAGTATAAAATACAGCAGTATAATTAGACTTTATAAACGGATAACAACTTACTGAGAGAAACTTTACTATATCATTAAGGGAACTATTGGCGGGATGAGTGGCATTATAATCTTTTGTTGAAGTTACGTTTATAGAGATAAAATCAGTAGCAAGACATCTAAAGGGAGAACTTCCTCCCAAATCAGATAATCTACCTTTATAGCTTATGTCTGAATGTTTTATACTTAAACTATCAAAGATGTATTTAAGTTTTGAACTTTCGCTTAGATAGTCATAACTAATCACATTGTTTTCATCGTACGACAACTTACAACAATTATTATCTAATTGCTCTATAACAATATTCTTGACATTTATATACTCACCAACAAGGTGATTCACCTTTCCACTATAAGTTATTTCACCACAAGATGAGAGACAAAGAGAGAATATAACTAATAATAAAATTGGTTGACATAATCTATTCATAATATTCATAATCTACTTTATCAAGTGTAAGTTTTACATTTCTATGTACAGATGGAGTGTCGTATGTTATCATTCTAAACCACCATGAATGATTTCTTTTTCTATTAGTATTTTCATAACCTTCATCGGGGACAACGGCACCATTTTTCATAACATTTTAGTATTCAAATTTAATACTTCACAAATATAATAATAATTTGAAAAATCTTTTTGATAATCTTCCTAATCTCAGATTATCAAGTTATTACAACTGTAAGAATATACAAATTACCCCTATCCATAATACGTCGAGATAAGGCAAAAAAATAGAACTTAAATCTACATAATCAATAGCTATTACTCATATTTGCTATATTTGAGGTAAGATTAAAAAAGAGAAAGCAATGAAGAATTTCATAAAAGTAGTATTCAGCGTAATATTATTGTGTCTCTGCATTAATAGCAATATTCACAGCCAAAATAGTTTTAAAAAAACTAATTCTCTAAAATTGTATGACACTGTTTCTATCTCTTTTGTAGGAGATATTATGCAGCACACTCCACAAATTTCTTCTGCATTAAAAGAGGGAGGGGATTCCACTTATAACTATTCAAACACTTTTAAATATTTAGAATATTATTTTGAAAAATCCGACTATGTAGTTAGTAATATGGAGTTTACTATTGGAACAAAACCTTATAGTGGTTATCCTTTATTCTCTGCCCCACCACAAATTGCACAACAAGCACAAAAGAGTGGAATCAATATCTTTCTCACTGCAAACAATCATATCGCAGATAAAGGGGTAAAAGGATTGGAGAGAACTCTTGACTTCTACGATAATCTAAAAGTTGATAGAGTAGGAACTTATCGCGATAAGGGAGAGGAGGAGAAAAATAACCCACTAATAATTGAGGCTAAAGGGATAAAATTTGCGATTTTTAATTTTACCTATGGTACAAATGGAATGCCTGAGCCAAAGCCGTATTATATTTGTAAACAAGATAGTACACATATAAAAGAGGTTATAAAACGGGCAAAAGAGGCAGGGGTAGATTTTATTATAGCCGCACCACATTGGGGTGAGGAGTATCAGTTAAGTCCTTCTAAAGAACAAAAAGACTTTGCAGAAATGATGTTTAGAGAGGGTGTTAATTGTATTATAGGTAGTCATCCTCATGTTCCACAAAAGGGTTACATAGATTTAAATGATAACTTCTTATCTTCTAAAGAGAAAGATAAAGGGAGAATTGTATTTTATTCACTTGGGAATTATGTATCAAACCAAAACGAGCCACCTTATACTCAGATTGGGATGTTAGTTGAACTCCGATTCGTAAGAAACACCTTAACAAAACAAGTGAAGATGATTGCCCCTAAATGGTTCTATACTTGGTGCTTTAGAAAAGGTGAATATTTGTCAGATTTTATGGTTGCAGTTATAGATGATATTATTGAGGAAGAAAAATCTTATCTTTTTCCATCAGAAAATAGCACCATTGTACAGATGAAAAAAATATATTCTCTAATTAAGAATAAGCAGCTAATAGAGTTTAAGAATGTATCGCGATAGTAATTTAAAAGCAAGTTAATTTTTATATCTTTATAACCTAAAACAGATTTTATGGCTGAAAAAATAATACAATTATCTGAGATAGATCCTGTTGATATTTATGGAGTAAATGATAAAATCTTAAATCATTTATGCTCATATTTTCCTAATATTAAGGTTAATGCAAGAGGTACAACCATTAAGCTTAAAGGAGACTATAAAGATATGAGTTATTTTGAAAACTCTATTAAAATTCTAATTGAAAAAAGAAAGGGGAAAAGACATCTAAATTTAGATGATGTAGATTCTATTTTTGAAGACAATCCCAATTACAATAATAATCCTGACACCATATCTACAACTAATAAGAGATTACAACAAGATGTCTCTCAAGAGGAGATTATACTTATAGGTAACTCGGGTAAAATAGTGGCAGCAAGGACAATAAACCAGAAAAAATTAGTTAAAGAGTTCTGCAAACATGATTTGGTATTTGCTTTAGGTCCTGCTGGAACAGGAAAAACATACACAGCTATAGCATTAGCAGTAAAGGCATTGCAAACACATAAAGTAAGAAAAATAATCCTTACCCGACCCGCCGTTGAAGCAGGAGAAAGACTTGGATTTTTACCCGGAGATTTAAAAGAAAAATTAGACCCTTACTTGCAACCTTTATATGACGCTCTGGGAGATATGATCCCTTCTCAGAAGTTAAAAACTCTTATAGATGACGGAACTATACAAATTGCCCCTCTTGCATACATGAGAGGCAGAACATTAGAAGGGGCTATCGTTATATTAGATGAAGCACAAAACACCTCATTAGGACAACTAAAAATGTTCTTAACGAGAATGGGAAATAACTCAAAGTTTATTGTAACTGGAGATATTACTCAAATAGACCTTCCAAATAAATCAGACTCAGGGCTTTCTAAAGGGATAGAACTTTTAAAGAAGATAAGAGGAATATCTGTTATTAAGTTTAATAAGAGCGACATTGTAAGGCATCCTCTTGTCTCCAAAATTGTGTATGCTTTTGAACAAGAATAGCACTACAAAATAACACCCGCAAGTTCGCTACCGGCATATTTTCCCTCTGCAATTTCATGCACACCATTAACAAATACATGCTCAATTCCTGCAGGGTATTTATGTGGCTCACCGTATGTTGCTAAGTCTTTGATTGTATCAGGGTTAAAAACAACTATATCAGCTGCATAACCCTCTTTTAGCAAACCCCTATCTTTTAGTTTTAATTGTTTTGCAGGAAGTGCTGTGCATTTATGTATAGCAGTTTGCATATCACAAAAGTTCATATCTCTAACATACCTCCCTAAATAGTTAGGAAATGCTCCGTACGAACGGGGATGCGGTGCCTCTTGACCAAGTCTTCCCGATGGAGAGTAAACGCTTCCATCTGTTATGACCATAGCCAATGGATCATTTAACAATAGACGAAGATTATCTTCACTCATCGCAAAACCTGCCATATTTACATCTAAGTTCTCTGTAACAAGAAGGTATTTAATCATCTGCCAAATATCCATACCAGAGATTTTGCAACACTCGCCTAAATATTTGCCGGTATATTTTTCATTGCCTTGTGCAAAACAAGCAGCAATTAAAATAGATTCTACACCACCAAGTTTCTTTACCCTTGAAAGTGCATAATCTGCTATCACCTTTTCTTGCACAGGATTATTAAGACGTTCAAATATCTCTTTTTTAGAACCTTGCCTATGAGACAAAGGGATAAAACAATTTAATCCTGTAGAAAAAGCTGTATAGGGATACCTATCAAAATGAATATCTATTCCACTATCGTAAGCGTCATGTATAAGCTTTAACATATTAGGAGCCTTATGCCAATTGTTCTGATTCTGAGCTTTTAGATGAGATATTTGTAATCTTGCTCCACTCAGTTTAGCTAACTCTATAGCCTCTACAATAGCCTCTTCTACTCTATCATCTTCGTTCCGCATATGAATAGCATAAAGTGCATCATGCTTTGCAACCACCTTTAAAAGAGCCACAAACTCCTCTTTCCTACCATATGAACCTGGAGTATATTCAAGACCAAAAGAGAGACCAACAGCACCCATCTCCAACTGTTTATCCAATATTCTGCACATTAGATTTATTTGGTCAGAATTTGCAGCTATATCATTATCACCAACTGCTATATGTCTTAAATCTCCATGCCCGACATAACTATTAAAATTTATCCCGATTTTATTAGTTCTCAGGGCGTTGTAAAATCCATCTATATTTTGCCAGAATGGGTAACCGTACCTTAGAGTATTTTTCTTTTTTTCATACTCCCGGTCCGAAAAAGGGAAAGGGGCGTATCCACAATTACCACCAATATCAGATGTTATTCCTTGAAAAATTTTACTATTGCCAAGAGGTGCTTCAAAAAGATTTGTGTCTGTATGGCTGTGAATATCAATAAATCCCGGAGAGATTATATTACCTTTTGCATCTATATAATTAGTACAATTATCCCCTATGTCACCGATTGCTGCTATTTTTCCATCTCTTATACCCACTCCACCTATTATAGGCTTTTTAATCTCACCTGTATAGATTAAGCCATTTCCTATTATTGTATCAAATCTCTCTCGTGTGGTAAATAAGCCACAACTCAACAAAGAGCAACTTGTTATTGATAAAGAAGTTATCGCAGAAGTCTTTATAAAATTTCTTCTTGAAATTTTCCCAATTTTACCCTCTTCTTTTTTCATAAAAATTAACTTGTTTTATTTGTAAATTTAGAAAAAAAACAACTAATAACAGAGAGTAACAAACAATTTGATTTTAATTCTGTTGAATAATTAAAAAATAGATTCTTTCGTTCTGGTTGTAAGGAGTTCTAAAGCTTTAATTCCCACTACAGAGTTCCCTTTCTCATTTAATCTTGGGCTCCATACTGTTACAGCGTATCGCTGAGGATAAATAGCAACTATACCACCACCTACTCCACTTTTTCCGGGAAGACCAACTAAATAAGAAAACTCCCCTGCCTCATCGTAAAACCCACAAGTTTGCATTATTGCATTTATCCTTTTTACTTGAGAAGATGTTAAAACAATTCCATTATAACTAAATGTTTTTTTGTGATTTGCAAATTTGACAAAAGCAGAAGATAACTCTTTACAATTCATCTCTATACTACAAGTCATAAAATAAAAACGCAATACATCTTCTATATCGTTATTTATATTCTTATGATATTTTAACAAATTTACAATTGCGGCATTTAGATAACTATTATCCCTCTCTGAGATAGCCACTTCGTTATTATAGTCTATTGTATCACAACCACTTATAGAATGAACAAAAGAGAGAAAATTATGTAGAGCAGAATCTATATTACCTTTACTACATCCAAAGTGAGATAGTAGAATATCCGCCATGACTATTGCTCCAGAATTTATAAAAGGATTACGAGGTTTTCCCTTCTCTATCTCTAATTGTATTAAAGAATTAAATGCCGCTCCCGATGGTTCTTTTCCCATTCTACTCCATAACTTATCTCCCTGAACACCAAGTGCCATCGCAAGAGAAAAAACTTTAGATATACTCTGTATAGAAAAACGTGGTTCTACATCACCTACAAGATATTGTTTTCCATCTAAAGTTTGTAGGCACATACCTATTTGATCGGGATTGATATTAGCAAGAGCAGGAATATAATCTGCTTGCTTCCCCTCGTTTATAAAGGGTAAAACTTCTTTATATATCTCATCTAAAACCTCTTGATAGTTCATATTTAATGTTTTTATTTTAAAAATTCTCTCCTATTTTTTTAACTTTTAACGATTCGTTTTCTGAGTATATCAATAATGCCTGAATCTTATTTTTATTTGTTGAATCTGTATTATATTTTGATAAAAATTCCTCACTTTTTTCTAATCCAATAGAGACAAAATATGTTGCAAAGGCATCGGCAATAGTTGCATTGTCTGACAACAAAGTTGCACTAACCAAGTTATTCTCAACAGGATAACCAAGTTGAGGATTTATTGTGTGTCCTATCTTTTTCCCATCTTTTAAATAAAATTTTCTGTAATCACCACTTGTTACCAAACCTTTGTTTGTTATCTCTATAATCTCTTGAATATATTTACCGGGAGAATTATTGCCATCAATCGGTTTATCTATACCAACTCGCCACTTTCCTCCCTGTGCATTAACACCTTGTGCATAAACTTCTCCACCAACTTCTATTAAGAAATTTTTAATACCATTCCTATTAAATTTTTCTGCTATGAAATCTACTGTATAGCCTTGAGCTATAGCGTTAAAATTCAATCTGCAAAGAGAGTCTTTCTTAACTATCTTGTAATATGTAAAACTTTTATCGTTAAACTCCTCTATATCTTCAAAGAGTTTAAAAACACTCTGAGTAAGTGGCTCGGAAGAGGATATTATTTTTTCTGTTGCAACAAACTTGTCTATACCAACAAATTGTTTTACACTATCTATCATTCTCTGAGTAACTTCTGTACCCTCTTTAAATCCAAATCCCCATATATCAAAAATAGGTGCTCCCGATACATCAACAACCCCTTCTGTTATAGCACTAATCTGCTTCCCGATTAAAAAATTTTCATAAAAGATTTTATAGCACAACAATTCTCTTGCCCCCTCTTTCTCACCATTAACCTTGCCTAAATCTTCAAACAATTTATAGGGATTATCATTAAATCTGCTCAATATAGATTTTTTATTATAACCACTTACTGCCCAATCTATTAGCTCTAAATAATAATCAATACTATCGCACATATCGCGATACGATATATCATTATCAGAAAGTTCTAAAACTATATGATATGTTGTACCTTGGGTTAAGCCATCTACAGAATAATAGCCTCCCTGTTTCTTATTACAAGAGAGAGAAAAAAACGAAATTAAAAAAAACAGTAATACAAAACGCTTTCTCATAATTCTTTAATCTCTTCTATCTTTCTTACTTTTTCTTGCAATATACTTATTTATCATCCTATTACTTAGAACAATACAAAAAGCCGTACATAGAGAAAAAAGTAAGGAATATAAAAAATTATAATTTTCATCTACTTTAAGTAGATATTTTAAAAGGTCTAAGACTAAAAAAAATATAGAAGCAATTATTACTTCTAATAAAAACTCTATGTTTCTCTCTCTGCTCATATAGGAAAACATTTGCAAAATAATTGTAACAAATATAAGAAAAGGAGATAACAGCGGCACGATATTGGTAAAAAAATGTATTTTTGTACTATTAAATTTTTGATAATGAAAAGAGGTATAAAATATTTATTACTATTATTTATTGCTCTAAGTTGTACACTTAGTTCTTGCCATAAGAAAAAAGATACATTAAAAAACTATATGTCGGGGACTTTAGATGCCTATATCCCTTTATACTCACTTGTCGATAGGTCTTATCAAGTTACAACAGGCGGTATAACAAACCCTACATCGGGTGTTTCATATCAATGGATTACATCTTATAATAAAGATACTGTTAAGCTTTCAGATGGTGATCCTTTCACCATTTTTCTACCAGATTCTGTTGGGACATTTACCATAACTCAAATAGCTATGGCAGATGGTTATTACAACACTATTCAAAACCTAACTGTAAATACATTCACAAGGTATAACTCCTTGAAAAGATATGTTGCACCTACAGATTCTATACAAGACCCAAGAGACCAACAATTCTATCATATAGAGAAAATTGGTAATTTAGAATGGTTTACAAAAAATCTTAACTATAGCCAAAATGGTGAAGGATATGCTAAATCAGATGATATAGGATTTCTTTTTGGCAGGTTATACACTTGGGAGGAGGCTACCGGTGGTATTAGTGGTAGTGGTTTGGCTTCTGGTCCTCAAGGTATTTGCCCAGATGGTTGGCATATACCAACAAACGAAGATTGGGAAGATTTGGCAATGGCATTAAAAGGTGAATCTATGCCATTTATAGATAATTGGAAAGGTGTTGGTGAACTTCTTATTCCTGATACACTTACATTTAATGGTAATAGAGTTTGGCCTTATTCTGCAAATGTAAATAGGAAAAATGATGCTAAGTGGAACGCTATGCCAGGAGGATATAGCGTAAATTCTCATAATAATTTTACAGATATTTTTATCTCTGCATACTTCTGGAGTGCTACAGAAAAAGATGGAGATAATGCATATTTCAGATACTTACATTACGACATCGGAGATTTCCCTTTTAACTACACTACAAAAAATGGTTTAGGGGCTTCTGTCAGGTGCGTTAGAAAATTTAACTAATATTACAAACATATTAAAACTATTGATTATGAAAAAATTAGGTTGCGTAGGTCTAATTATTATCATAGCTGTTGTAGCTATAATTTGGGGTATAGGTAAATACAATAATTTAATATCCCTTAGAGAGGGGGTAAACAAAGCTTGGAGTAATGTAGAGACTCAATATCAAAGGAGAGCAGATCTTATTCCAAATCTTGTGAATACTGTAAAAGGATATGCTTCCCACGAAAGTGAAACTCTTCAGGCCGTTGTAGAAGCAAGAACAAAAGCTACATCTGTGAATATAAATGTTGAGAATGGCGAAGAGCTTACAGAAGAGGCTTTACAAAAATTCCAATCTGCTCAAGGTGAACTCAATAGTGCTCTTGGCAGACTCATCGCTGTTGCAGAAAATTATCCCGATTTAAAAGCAGACGGATTGTTCTCTGATTTACAAAGTCAATTAGAGGGGACAGAGAATAGGGTTAATAATGCCCGAAACGAATTTAACGAAGTGGCAAGGGCATACAATACAAAAAGATTAAAATTCCCAACAAACATTGTAGCAAATATTTTTGGCTTTAATAATTATCCTTATTTTAAAGCCGATGAAGGTAGTTCAGTTGCCCCTACTGTAGATTTTAGCAAATAAAATCTTAACCTGTAAAATGCTTTTTAACAAACGATTGATATCTATTGCAGATGAGAGCAAGATAATCTCAGCTATAAAAGAGGCGGAACTAAACACCTCGGGAGAGATTCGTGTTCACTTAGAGAGAAAATGCAAAAAGGGAGACCCAATATCTCGGGCAATTTTTGTATTTAATGCAATTGGCATGTACAAAACAAAAGATAGAAATGGGGTTCTAATTTATGTTGCATTAGAGTCTAAAAAGTTTGCAATTATTGGAGATAGCGGAATAAACAATGTTATTCCCGGTAATTTTTGGAATAACATAAAAGAGGCTTTAAAAAGCAGTTTTACTAAAGGTGAAATTTGCCAAGGAATTGTTAATGCTATACACTCTACAGGAGAACTTCTTAAAAAAGATTTTCCATATCAATCAGACGACATTAACGAACAGAGCGACGAAATATCTTATGGCAAATAATTTTAACATAGGTAAGGTTTATCGTATTAGTGTTCTATGCAAATTTGCTATTATCGTAGCTCTTTTAACTATCGCTTATATCTCTAAAGCTCAAACTATTAACAATAGTTCATTAGTAATAAAAAATCCGCTTACAAAATTTCAATTAGATTCTATAAAGGAAGTTTCAAATAAAAATAGAGAGCAATCTTTAAGAAATAGTGCAAGCAGAGGGGAGGATAATAGTGTCATCAAAAATGAGCAAGGAGAGATAATTGCTACAAGCTGGGGTTCTGTACTCCCTACTATTCCTTATATACCCGTAAGCGATGAGAATTTAGCTATAGCAAAAGAATCTTTAAGAGATGCTTCAAATGCAAATCCAGAAGATATACTACAAAGACCAGAGCCACCAAGATTGGTAAATGATTACTCTGGTATATTAACTACAGTGCAAAGTAATAGCTTAGAAATCAGATGTACAGAGTTTGCTAATCAAACTTCAAATCAAGTTGCTATTGTTATTTTGCCAACCTTATTTAATTATGAAAAAGGAGATTTAGCCTACAAAATAGGGAACAAATGGGGAGTAGGACAAAAAGAATTTAACAATGGAGTTGTTATTCTTATAAAACCAAAAATTGAGCAGGAGAAAGGAGAGGTTTATATTGCAGTAGGGAATGGATTAGAACCTGTTTTAACAGATGCAATAACCAATAGAATTGTAGAACTCAGATTGATTCCTGCTTTTAAAGAGAATGACTACTATAACGGTATAAATGATGCACTTAATTTAATATTCCCTATCGCATCGGGAGAAATTTCTACAGATGAATTTGCTCCAAAAGATTCGGCAGAGGTAGGAGTTGCATTATTTTTTGTAATATTCATTTTTGCTCTAATATTTATTATTCTTTTATCTAAAAAGGATAATAACAACAATATGGGAAGTGGAAACAGAAGAGATAGACATCTTGAAAATGCTATCATTTTTGGAAACATTTTAAGTGGTTTATCAAGAGGGGGTTTTGGTTCATCGGGAGGATTTAGAGGGGGTGGATTTGGTGGTGGAGGATTTGGCGGATTTGGCGGTGGCGGATTCAGTGGAGGTGGTGCTGGTGGAAGTTGGTAGATTTTTATAATAAACAAATATTCAAATGGCTAACCTACAATTATCATCTCTAACTAAAGGATATTTTGAACGCATAGAGGCGTTGAGGAGGTCTCTTTGACTACGAAGGTAAGGTTAAGGAGATAACAGAAAAAGAGAAGATTGTAACTGCGTCGGGGTTTTGGGATAATCCAAAGGAAGCGGAGGCTTTTGTTAAAAAATTATCGGGAGCAAAATTTTGGGTAAATAATATCAATTCTCTTCTATCGGAGTTAGAAGAACTTTTATTGCTTAAAGAGATGGGGGCTTCTGAAGAGGAACTATCTGAGGCAGAAAAGTTGTTTGTCAATCACTTAGAAGATTTTGAATTTAAGAGTATGCTATCGGCAGAGGGGGATAACTTGGGTGCTTTGATAAAAATAAATAGCGGTGCCGGTGGGACAGAGAGTAATGACTGGAGTTCTATGTTACTTAGAATGTACTCGCGATGGGGAGAAAGAAATGGATATAAAGTAACTGTAACTCATCTT